>JAXMJU010000247.1:0-6660 GCA_034376265.1 Sulfuritalea sp. | reverse complement strand
TAGCCCGCCGAGATGATCATGTCATCGGTGCGCGAGTGATAGTGAAAATACCCGTCGCCATCGAGCGCATAGGCATCGCCGGTGTAATTCCAGCCATCGATCACGTAGCGGGCCTGGCGTTCGTCGGCCAGGTAGCGGCAGCCGGTGGGGCCCTTGACCGCCAGATTGCCGACCTGGCCCACGGGCGCCGGTTTGCCGTCGTCATCCATGACGCAGGCGATGTAACCGGGAACCACCTTGCCGGTGGCGCCGGGGCGCGCCTCATTCTCGTCGGCGGAGATGAAGATGTGCATCAGTTCCGTGGCGCCTATGCCGTCGATCATCTCGATGCCGGTCGCCTCCTTCCACAGCGCCCGCGTCGCCGCCGGCAACGCTTCGCCGGCCGAGACGCATTTCTTCAGGCTGCTGCCGCGCAGCGGCTCGGCGATCGCGGCGATGGCGCGATAGGAAGTCGGCGCGGTGAACAGGATGCTCGCCTTGAATTTCAGCACCGCATCGACCAGGTCCTGCGGCCCGCCCTGCTCCAGCAATACCGTCGAGGCGCCGATGCTGAGCGGGAACAGCAGCAGGCCGCCGAGGCCGAAGGTGAAGGCCAGCGGCGGCGTGCCCATGAAGACGTCGTCCGCCGTCGGCCGCAGCACGTAAGGCGGCCAGCAGACGCAGGAGGCCATGACGTCGCGATGAAAGTGCATGGTCGCCTTGGGCTGGCCGGTGGTACCCGAGGTGAAGGCCAAAATGCAGGTGTCGTCGCGGGCCGTATCGACGTTGTGGAATTCGGCGGATTGCTGCGCCATCGCCGCTTCGAGGCCATCGGCGCTGGCGTCGTTGAACCAGCGGATGTGCTTCAGTTCGGGCGACTCGGCGGCAGCCAGCTTGAGTTCCTCGGCCAGACGCAAATCGCACAGGGCATGCGTGACCTTCGCCTTGGCAATGACATGCTTGAGTTCCTTGGCGCGCAACAGCGGCATGGTGGCGACCGCGACGGCACCGGCCTTCATCACCGCGAACCAGCAGGCGGCCATCATCGGATTGTTGGGCGCGCGCAGCAGAACGCGGTTGCCCGGCACCACGCCGAGATCCTTCACCAGTACGTTGGCGATGCGGTTGGCCTGCGCCTGCAGGTCGGCGTAGGTCCAGCGCAGACCGGGGGCCTGGATGCAGACACGGTCGCCGCGCCCCTGCGCGACGTGGTCGTCGAGCAGCGGATCGGCACAATTCAGCCGCTCCGGAAACTGCAGTTCCGGCAAGTCGAACAGAAACTCCGGTTGCTGCTCCGCCGGCGGCAGGTTGTCGCGGGTAAAGGTATCGATGTGAGCCGTATATGTCATTGACGGACTCCTAAATCCGAAATCTGCGGACACGCTTCTTAAATCCGTACGCCAAGCCGATAGCCTTCCTGGATCGCCTGATCGAGGCCGCGCGGCACCGTGGCGTCGCCGCCGCCGTGCAGCTCGTCCACCATCCACTGGAACTCGTGGAACAGGTCGTGGTTGGCCTTGCGCGGGCTGGAGACGATCACGCTGTCGCAGGGGATGAACTGCTCGCCCTTGGGCGTCTTCACGGTGGCACCTTCCTTCGTCACCTTGACCAGGCTCGCCAGGGTCACGGTCTGGATGCCGAGTTCGTCCACCCAGGCGGTATGGCGCCACTTGAAGGTGGGCATGATGTCGCCGCCGATGCGCTTCTCCTTCTCCACCACGGTGACTTCATGTCCGGCCTTGGCGAGAAATTCGGAAATGGTCAGGCCGATCA
Organism: Sulfuritalea sp.; assembly: GCA_034376265.1. Taxonomy (GTDB): domain Bacteria; phylum Pseudomonadota; class Gammaproteobacteria; order Burkholderiales; family Rhodocyclaceae; genus Sulfuritalea. The sequence goes on along the minus strand of JAXMJU010000247.1, from coordinate 4,908 downwards.
TGCCGCCGCCGATCATGACCACGCGCTTACCCGGCGTGAAGCGGCCATGCGCCACGTCCAGCGCATCGACCAGCAGCTCGGCGCCTTCGAGGTACTGGAACACCGCCATGTCGGTGCGCGCACCGGCCGCCACGATGCAGACGTCGTATTCATGCAGCACGCTGCGCATGAACTTGGCGTTAGCCTCGGTATTGAGGCGCACTTCAACGCCGAGCTTCTTCGCCATCACGCCGTAGTAGTCGATCACGCTTTGCAGGTCGGCCGGGCGGGCCAGGTCGTTGGCGGCGTAGGCGGCCAGGGCGCCACCCATCCTGTCCGCCTTGTCGAACACGGTCACCGTGTGGCCGCGCTTGCGCGCCGTGATGGCGGCCTCCATGCCGGCCGGACCGGCGCCGATGACCATGATGCGTTTCTTCTCGGTGGCCTCGGTGACGTGGTACTCGGGCTCGACTTCGTGGCCCAGCATCGGGTTCATGGTGCAGGTATAGGGCAAGTCGCGGAACAGGCGCGACAGGCAGTTGAGCGAACCGATGCAGGGACGGACTTCTTCCATGCGGTCTTCGGCGGCCTTGTGGATCAGCTCCGGGTCGGCCAGCAGCGGACGGCAGACTTCCCAGTAGTCGAACACGTTGTCCTTGACGCACTGGTTGGCCATGGCCGGGTCGGGCAGGCGGTTGCCGAAGGCCACCAGGACGTTGGGGAACATCTTCTTGGCTTTTTCGGAGAGGAAGTTCCAGTAGCCCGGTTCGACGTCGCGGCCAAACGAGGATTCCGGCGCTTCCTGCCAGCCGACGGTGACCGAGATCATGTCTACGCCGCAATCGACAGCCTGCTGCATCAGTTCGAAGGATTCGTCCTGGGTGTTGCCGCCCCATTTGTCCATCAGTTCGGCACCGTTGAGGCGCACGGAAAGCGGATTGTCGGGGGTGGCCTGCTTGATCGCATCGATCAGTTCGCGCATGAAGCGGCCGCGATTTTCCACCGAGCCGCCGTATTCGTCGGTGCGCTGGTTGGTGAAGGGAGAATTGAAGTTGGCCAGCAGGTAGCCCATGAAGCTGGTGATCTCAGTGCCGTCGAAGCCGGCGCGGATCGCGCGCTGCGCGGCATCGGCGTGCTGCTGGATGACGACCTTGATCTGGTCCTTGGTCAGTTCGCGCGGCGGACGAAAGTGCGGCAGGGTCTGCGGCACCACCGAGGGCTGCACGCAGTAGCCGAGATCGATGCCGCCGTAGCGCCCGGCATGCAGGATCTGCTGCATCGCCATGGCGCCGGCGTCGTGGATGTAGCGCGCGATCATTTCGAACTGCGGCAGGAACTTGTCGTCGTGGATCGCGATCTGGCGGAAGTAGGACTTGCCCTCGCCCAGCGCATCGGGATAGGCGCCCTGGTTGGTGATCAGGCCGCAGCCGGTGCCGGCGATGACGCGCACTCGCGCCAGTTCGCGCGGTGTGATGGTGCCGTCGCGGCCGTTGTAATTTGAGACGCAGCAGGCGCCGTATTTGATCCGGTTCTTGACGTCGAACTTGCCGATTTTTCCCGGCTGGAACAGGTGATTGAGCTTTGCTTCGCCCGGTCGTGTCACTGTGATTCCTCCTGATGGCCCAGCCTAAGACGGGCGTTGAATTTATCTTTGGATACTGTATACATTACGTGCAAACGATGGGTCAGTCAAGCAAAACGCCCTGTGGAAGCTAGGCCAAATCGGGATGAGCAGCCTCGTAGGCGCGGGCCAGCGCCGGGTCGCGGCGCCAAACTTCGGCGTGATCCACGCGACCGGTGCGAGTCATGTAGCTGTAGGCGAAATCCACTGGCGGCAAGGCCATCAATTGGTCCATCTCTTCGTACCAGCGGATGCTGACATTGGCCGCATCCAGGATCTTCTGCATCGGCGCCAGGCGGCGCTGCTGATACAGCGCCAGGGCTTCCGCCATGCTGCCCGTCTCGCGCAGCGCCTTCCACAGGGCGATGGCGTCTTCCATGGCCAGGCGAGTGCCGGAACCAATCGAAAAGTGCGCGGTGCGCAGCGCATCGCCCATCAGCACCACATTGCCGAAGCTCCACTGCCGGTTCGAGATCGCCGGAAACTGGCGCCAGAAGGACTTGTTGGAGAGTATCGGTTCGCCGTCGAGATCCGCGGCAAACACCCGCTCGCAGTGACGGATCGTTTCCTCGTCGCTCATCTCTGCGAAGCCGGCGCGTTGCCAGGTCGCATCCGTCACTTCGACCAGGAAGGTGCTCATGGTCGGGCTGTAGCGATAGTGGTGAGCGCAGAACACGCCGTGCTCTGTGTTGCGAAAGGTCAGCGACAGGCTGTCGAAGGCCTTGCTGGTGCCGTACCAGATGAAGTGGTTGGAGCGCAGGTCGGTTTCAGTGCCGAACTTGTCTTCGTTCTCGTTGCGTATCCAGGAAAACGCCCCGTTGGCGGCGACGATCAGATCCGCGCCACCCAACCTGGCCGTGTCGGCCAGTGACGAAATCTCGCTGTCGAATTGGAGCTTCACGCCCAGTGACTCGGTATGGGTGTACAACTGGCTCAACAGGTCCAGCCGCCCGATCGCCGCGAAGCCGTTGCCGGCGATCGGAATGCGCGTGTCGTCGTGCACGATGGTCAGGTTGGGCCAGGTCTCCATCAGCGGCGTCAGCAGCCGGTACATGACTTTGTCATCGGCATGCAGGAAGTCCAGCGCCCGATCGGAGAAGACTACGCCGAAGCCCCAGGTCGCGTTGCGCGGCCCGCGCTCGTAGATCACGATGTCGTGCGCCGGATCTTCGCGCTTCATCAGCGACGCGAAGTAGAGCCCGGCCGGTCCGCCGCCGATGATGCGGATCTTCATGTCTTCGCGTCCGCGGTTTCGCGCTCTATCGTGGCCGCGATCATTTCACGCAGTTGCCGCTTGAGGATCTTGCCCACCGGGCTGAGAGGAAATTTGCTGACCACTTCGAGTCGCTCCGGCAGCTTGAAGCTGGCGATCTGCTGCTGACGCAGGAAGGCTATCAGTTCGCCGAATTCGAGGCCTTGCCCGTCCTTGGTGATCACGAAGGCGCAGGCCTTCTCGCCGTACACCGGGTCGGGCATCGCCACCAGGGTCACGGCCTTGACCTTGGGATGGCCGAAGATCAGGTTCTCGACTTCCTCGCAGCTGATCTTCTCGCCGCCGCGATTGATCAGGTCCTTGCGCCGGCCCTCAGTAAACACATGGCGGCCCTGTTTGCGCACGATGTCGCCCATGCGGTAGTAGCCGTCTGGAGTGAATGCGTCGGCCTGCTTTTCCGGCGCCTTGTAGTAGCCCTGAATGGTATAGGGACCGCGGGTGACCAGTTCGCCTGGTTCGCCGTCGGGCACCTCGTTGCCGTCGTCGTCGAGTACCTTGATCTCGTCGTCTGCGCAGACCGGCACGCCGGAACTGGTGAGCAGCATCTCGACCGGTGCATCCAGCGGCACCATGTTGATCAGGCCCTCCGCCGTGCCGTAGATTTCCTGCGGCAGGCAGCCAAAACGCTCGCGCAGGCGGCCGCGCAGTTCCGGGGCAAGGCGCGCGCCGCCGTTCTGGATCACCTTGAGCGAGGAAAGATCGAAGCCGTCGGGCACCGGCGAATTGAGCCAGTTGGAGATCAGCGGCACGACGGCCGCGATCACCGTCACGCCCTCCTGCTGCACCAGCGAGAAGACCTCGGCGGGGTCGCCCGATGCGGCCAGCACTACGGTACCGCCGTAGTAGAAGGTGCCGAGCATGCCGGGCGAGGCCAGGTTGTAGTTGTGCCCCAGTGGCAGGATGGCCATGAACACGGTGGCCTCATTGAAGCCGCCGGCGCGCCCGCAGAGCCGGGCATTCAGCACGTAATCCTCGTGGGTGCGCGGAATCAGTTTCGAGAGCGAGGTCGTACCGCCGGAGAGCAGCATGGTGGTGACCTCGGCCGGATCGGGGTGACTTGCGGCCAATTTCGCAGCGACGGCATCGTCCGACAGCGGCGCGGCAAGCATCGCTCGCAGATCGATCTGCCCGGGACCGGGCTCGCCGGCGACGAACACATGGCGCAAGGCCGGCGTATCGGCCCCGACCTCGCGCGCCATGTCGCGATAGTCGAAGCTGCCGATGCGATCGGGAATCACGTAGGCCACGGCGCCCGACGCCTTCAGGAAGTGGCGGATCTCGCTGTGACGATGGGCGCGCAGTGCGGTCACCGGTATCGCGCCGATGCGCGTCAGCGCGAAATAGGCCAGCACGAATTCCGGGCCGTTGGCCAGTTGCAGCACCACGCGATCTAGCGCCCGGATACCGGCGTCGAGGAAACCGCAGGCCAGGCGCCGCGAACCGGTCACCAGGTCGGCGTAGCTCAGCCTCTGGTCGCCACAGACCAGCGCCGTCTTCTGCGGATGGCGCGCGGCGCTGCGCTCCAGCAGTTGCGGAATCGTGATGCCTTCCCACCAGCCCTGCCGGCGATAACGCGCCGCCACGTCGGCGGGCCAGGGCACGCAGCCTTCGAGCATGTTTCTCCTCCTGATTGATTGCCGGTTATTCCGGTCTGTCGTGGCCCGGGACAGGCCACGAGCTGCACTCTAGAGCAAATCACAATCCACTTGTAGAGAATGGGATCAATACATATCATTCACATTATGAATAGATTCGACTTCGATCTCAACCTGCTGGTGGTCTTCGACGCGGTGCTCACCGAGCGCTCGATCAGCCGCGCGGCCGAGCGCCTGGGCCTGTCGCAGCCGGCCGTCAGCAACGCCCTGGCACGCATGCGCAAGGCCACCGGCGACCGGCTCTTCGTCCGTCTGGCCAATGCCATGGTGCCGACACCCTATGCCCAGGGCATTGCCGAGCCGATTCGTCAGGCCCTGGCCAGCATCCGCGTTTCACTTGCCGCCAGCCAGGAATTCGATCCGGCGACGTCGCAGCGCGG
>JAXMJU010000246.1:0-4848 GCA_034376265.1 Sulfuritalea sp. | reverse complement strand
GGTGATGGTTTTGGGGGGCGGCACGGTGCTCGGCCAGAACCGCAACTGGAGCGGGGAAATACAGCCGGTCGCGCCGACCGTCGGCGCCGTGGCGGTGGGCGCTAGCGACAAGGCAGTGGATCAACCCAGGCGCAAGGCCCGCAAGAAAAAGGAGGTCCGCAAAGTTCGAACCAGGCTTCCGGCCAAGCCAAAAATTACGCCGGGACACCAACTCAAGGCCCCGGCCAAAGTCAGGCTTCAGGCAAAATCGAGTCGAGTGGACCGTCATCTGCCGTCGGCTCCGGCGAGCGTCGAAACCCCCGGTATCGAGCAGTGCTGGCAGCAGATTGAGGCCACCTCACAGCCGGCCAGATTGATCCGGCTCAGCGAGGAATGCGAGCGCGATTTTCCCGCCAGCCGGTATGCCGCGCAGATCAGGGATGTAGCGGCACAAGCGCGCCGGGCGCTGGATATCCAGCGCTCCACTGGTCTTTCCGGGGATTTTTTCGAGGATTCCGTTGGCGATGCGCCCTATCGCGACAATCTGGGCAAGGCCGTGCGGGGCGACAAGGATGCGGCCTACCTGATCGCGCTTGCCTACAGGTTAGGCACCTCCGGCGTCGCCGCCAGTTCCCGGCGCATGGAGCAATGGTTGCGTTTCGCCGCTGAACTGGGCAGCGGTCTGGCGAGTTGGGAACTCGCGGAGCACTACAACTATGGCGGGTTCGTGGCGGATGCCGCGCGCTTCGAAAAACGGGCCATCGAGCTTGGCTACCGCCCACCGTTTCGACTGCCGACCCGGGGTTACTGAACCGGCTGGCCCCGATCGGGAAGCCGGACCTCAGCATCCTGGCGCCGGAAGGCTTACACTTGTGGTAGGAATACTACGTCGTGAATCAAAAAATGTTGATGACATCGGGGTGGCATTGACTTGGTTGGGGCGCTGAGGGACTATCGGAAATATTGCCAAATGACAGAATAGTCTTGCAATTATCCGAGCGCCCTCGCGGCTGGTTCGGCTGCTGGAGGGGCAACAAAAACAATGAATTTGAAGCATCGATCCGCCGTCTTCCGCGGTCGGGGTGTGTCATGCGCCCTCCGACAGGTTTCGATCGCCCTGCTATGGCTGGGTTCTGCGGCGGCTTTCGGCCAGGCGACGCCCGGTGCCGGTGAAATCCTGCAGACCGTGCCACCGGCCACGGTACGGCCCGACAGCGGCCCCAGTATCGACGACCGTTTCTCCAAATCCCGGGCCATTGCCGACGTCGAGGGCATGCAGCTGGAAATCAAGGGCTTTCGCATTCTCGGTCTGACCGTGGTGCCCGAGGCCGAGATGGCGCAGGCGCTGGCTCCATTTATCGGCCCGAACAAGCGCTTTCAGGATCTGCTCGATGCCGCCGCGGCGGTCAGGCGAGACCTTGCAGGGCGCGGCTACTTTCTCGCCGACGCCATCGTTCCCGAGCAGAAGATCCACGACGGAATCGTCGAACTGCAGGTGCTCGAGGGGCGTCTGGGCAAGGTCCGCCTGCAGGTGGATCCGGCCGCGTCGATCAGCCGCTCCTTGCTGGAATCCTATATCGCGTCGCTGGAGGAGGGGGAGCTTATCCGGACCACGGATGTGGAGCGCGCCCTGTTCCAGATTCACGACCTGCGCGGCATCGTCGCCAGCAGCAGTTTCGCCCCCGGCGCAAAGGCGGGGACCGCCGACCTGACCATCAAGGTCAGCGCCGGCAAGAAGCTCGACGCCAATCTCGACTTCGACGCCAACGGGTCGATCTACACCGGCCTGCATCGCGTCGGTGGCGGCGTGGACGGCAACAGCCTGCTGGGTTACGGCGAACTCATCAACCTGCGCGCGAGCAATGCCATCGACGGCAATCTGCGCTTTGCCCGTGCTTCGATCCTGGTTCCGCTTGGCCCCTGGGGCACCAAGCTGGGCGCGGCCTACTCGGAGCTCAAATACCGTCTCGGCACGCCGCTGTTCGATGCGCTCAAGGTCAATGGCGCGGCGGCAGTCAACTCGCTGATCGCCATCCATCCGATCATCCGTTCGCGCAATACCAATCTTCTGGTGATCGGCCAGCACGACAAGCGCAAGTTCTACGACATGCAGTTGGCGTCCGGCGCCGAGACGCTCAAGAAAACCGACGTCAGTTCGCTGAGTTTGTCCGGCGATTTTCGCGATCGTGTCGGCGGCGGCGGCATCAATGTTTTTAACATCGCCTACACCCTGGGTGAGCTGAAGTTCGGCAACGCAGGCCTGGAAGCTGCCGATCTGGCCGGCCGCAAGACCAAGGGCCTCTACGGCAAGACCAACATCTCGGTGTCGCGCTTGCAGGCGGTGGCCGAGCGACTGGCGCTTTATGGTTCCTACAGCCAGCAGTTCACCAACAAGAACCTCGATCCCAGCGAGAAGTTCAGTCTTGGCGGCCCCAACGCCGTGCGCGCCTATCCGCAGGGGGAAGGCGCCGGCGACGAAGGCTACTTCGCCAGCCTCGAACTCCGCTACCGCTTGCCTTTCGAGGAAAATCTACCCGGCAGTCTGGTGCTCACCGGTTTCTACGATTTCGGTCGCGCCATCCTGATCAAGCGCCCCACCGCCGCGGACTTCGCCGCCAATGCGGAACGGCTGCGCCGCGTTGCCGGTCCCGGCATCGGCCTCAACTGGGAAGTCCCCAACAACTGGTATCTGCGCACCACGCTGGCCTTCCGCGACACCACCAAGGCCACCGCGGACCACTTGTTGCGCTATCCTCGTTTCTACTTTCAGTTCAGCAAGTTTTTCTGATTGGCGAATCGTTGCCGCGCCCGCCCGATCCCACCTGGATTGGCGCGTAAAAACCGCATAAGGACATTGCCATGTTCAAGCACGCTACCCTGAATCGCGCCTATCGACTGGTCTGGAGCGAACTTCGCAACACCTGGATCGCCGTCGCCGAATTCGCCGGCGCGCGCGGCAAACGCGCCTCCGGAGTGGTGGCCATCGGCGCCGTTCTCGCGCTGGGCGCCGGGGTCGCGACGGCAGCCGGGGAGTCGGCGCCGACTGCGCTGCCGACCAACGGCCAGGTGGTTGCCGGGCAGGTCGGCATCAGCAGCAGCGGGGCGCGGATGGACGTGACCCAGGGCTCCAGCAGTGCCATCGTCAATTGGGACAGCTTCAACATCGGCAGCCAGGCCCACGTCAATTTCGCCCAGCCGGATGCTTCCTCCGTCATCCTCAATCGCGTGCTGGGCGGCGATGGTTCGGCGATCTTCGGCCGCATGACCGCTAACGGTCATGTCTTCATCACCAACCCCGGCGGCATCCTGTTCGCCCCCGGTGCGCAGGTCGATGTCGGCGGCCTGGTGGCTTCCTCGCTGGGCATTTCCGACGCCAATTTCCTGGCCGGTAAATTTCAGTTCGAAAGAGTTGGCGCTGGCGGCACGGTGGTCAACCAGGGCCGCCTCACGGCGGCCAATGGCGGCTTCGTTGCACTGATCGCGCCGCAAGTCGCCAACAGCGGCAGCATCACTGCCGCGGGCGGCAGCGTCGGCCTCGCCGCCGGCGAATCGGTGAATCTCGATTTCGACCACGACGGCCTGCTGAGCTTCCAGGTCGATGTCGCCGCCGCGGCCGCGCGCGCCGACAACAGCGGCGTCATCGTGGCCGACGGCGGTCGCGTCGTCATGAATGCGCAAGCCAAGGATGCGCTGCTGTCCACCGTGCTCAATAACGACGGCGTTATTCGCGCGCGCAGCCTCGAAAGCCGCAACGGCGAAATCTGGCTAGGCGGCGGCAATTCCGGCGTGGTCAGCGTCACCGGCACTTTGGATGCCTCGGGCACCGAAGCGAGCCAGGCCGGCGGCACGGTAAAGGTGCTGGGCGACAAGGTCGGCCTCTTCGCCCAGGCGAAGATCGACGTCTCGGGAGTTGGCGCTGGCGGCACGGCGCTGGTCGGCGGCAACTTCCAGGGCAAGGGCCCGGAACACAATGCCAACCAAACTTATGTTGGCCGCGGCGCAATCATCAATGCCGACGCAGTCGGCACCGGCAACGGCGGCAAGGTCATCCTGTGGTCAGACTACACGACCCAAGCATTTGGCAGCGTTTCTGCGCGTGGTGGATTGAATAGTGGGAATGGCGGTTTTGTTGAGATTTCAGGAAAACATAATCTGGTTTTCAACGCTCACGTGGACACGCGGGCGCCGAGCGGTTTGGCTGGCATGCTGTTGCTCGACCCTGATTCAATCGATATTCAGAACACAGTCCCTACAGACGTCGATTCCAATGGGGCGCTCAATTTAGGCGACGGATCAAGCGGCGACGGTATCTATGCCGACAATGGCAATCCGGATGTATTTAGAAATTCCGACACTTTGAGCCATTTCCTGAATTGGAGCGATCTAAATTCCCAACTTGCCACTACGAGCGTAACAGTACAAACGACAACGGGCGACATCACAGTTTCGGAAACCGGCAGTCTTACAAACGGCGGGGGCTTAACACTGTTCCTGAATTCTGGCGCAGCGCTCAATATCAACGCAGGCATTTCATCCAACGTCGCGACAAACTATCGGTTTGCAGGCGCTGCGATTAACCTAGGCGCAGCCCTTGCTACTAAGAACGGTACCGTGCAGTTCGACAACACGGTGGTCCTAACTTCCGCGTCGATCATCGATACCGTCAATGGAGGCGTAGGCAACAGCGTCCAGTTTGCCAACACCCTGGACGGCACCACGGCGAACACCGAGACGCTGGGCCTGACGGCGGGCACGGGCGACGTGACGTTCTCGAACACGGTGGGGGCGACGCAGGCGCTGGGCGCGGTGACGATCACCAGCGCAGCGGACGTAGGGCTGACCACCACGTTCCAGGCGGCGAGCCTGACG
>JAXMJU010000245.1:0-15317 GCA_034376265.1 Sulfuritalea sp. | reverse complement strand
GGACCAGCCGCAGCAAACGGGCGTGTTCCTGTTCGAGGATCACAAAATCGCCCGCGCCAGCTTCTTGCTGCCGGACAACTGCCGCAAGATCAGCACGCGCGCCTACCTGCTGTTTCTGGAGCAGCAAGGCTGGCTTGAGTCGGCGGCGGATATCGAGCGGCGAGCCATCCAGGCCGGGCGCAGCTTTTCGAAGCTGCGCTTCCCGCCCGAGTAATCAGCGCCATTGGCGTCAGAGCGAATTGGCTTTGCGGAATGACTCTGAGCCCATTGGGCTTTGCGCTTCGCGGATAACGTGCGGAGCAATCTCTGACGGAGCGGGGCGCCGGAAAGTCGGCGGTGGCGGCACGGCGGCGCACGATGCTGAACGGTTTGCGAGGGCGGCCAGTGGCTGGTGTTCGGCCATTGCGGTCAGCGGCTAATGTTGGTTGAGCTACCGCTCAGTTGCACATAGCGGCCCTTCATTGGTATTTGCTGACGCGGCGACCGTACCATCCAAGATCCGCGGGAAAGTCATTGAAGCCCTCGACGTCATGCGCGACAACAATCTCCAGCTTGGTCCATGTACCTATTCGCTCGCGGATAACCTTAGCTACTTCGGCAAGCCTTGCCTTCGTCGCTTCTACATCCTCTCCTTCAGCACAATACCTCTCGAAAGCGAGCAGGGCGACATCTGGGCGCAGCAGCCCAATGACCTTCACGAACTTATCGAGTGCCTCCACCTTGTTGAGAAAGAGAGAAGCACTTAGTTTCGCTTCGACGGCGTAGAACGCGCCATCTAGCATGCAGAGGATGTCGATTTCGTTCTTACTTTGAGGATCGTCGTCCAACTCGTAAAGGTCCACCTCCGGGAGATACCAAAAGGCCCCTGTATGCAATCGATCCTGAAGAAATCCGAGTGCCCAAAGCACAGGCAGGCCAGAATGCTTTTGAAGGGAGCGGTAGACAAAATCGTTCAATTCGTACTTCCACTCAATGTCAATCGGAGCGAGATACTCAGTCGCACAGATATCGCACTCGTTTTTTATTTTCATGTTGTCAAGGCTGCGCGAATTCAAGTGGCCACAGTACCTGCATCGCCAATTTGCTACTTGATAGAACACGTTCGATCGGATCAGGTGCTCAAGCGTATCTGCTAGGCTGTCGCGAAGGTAGTTCTTAGTGGTTCCAACGTTGTCAAGACGGAGTTTCTGCGTTAGACGCTGAATCGTTCCTTGGTCATTTGGAATCAGGCTGTGGAGCTTGTTCCGATCGAACGTCAGTGGCCTAGTGGAATCCTCCTTGACCGCTGCTAGAACGGTGCGCCAAAACTTGTTGGTCAGAATCCCAAAGGCGATGGAAAGGTGATCGAACAATGAAATAACGCCGCGAAGATTCTGCCCCTTGTCGGAGACGGCCAAATCTCGGTATCCCGCTCTCGGAATGGGTGCCCTCAGATCATCGGCGGGGTATTGAAAAAACTCCAAAGAGAGATGGCGGAAGAATGTTTCATCCGATGGAAGGTAGATTTCGTAGAAACTGGGGTCCTTTATCGCCTGATTCCTAAACGGGAACTCCTCAGTCGAGGGCACGAGTGCAAGTCGGCCGCCAAGCGTTGGTTTAGCCAGTCGCCCCGTAAATGCGCTCGCAATCTCGCGGCGTCGTGGCAGTGACCACGTATCGACCACGTTGGAATACCTTGAAAGATTGTTTTGCCGCTGGATGCTCAATTCAACGATCCATTGGCCGCGAGCGAGTCCCTTGAATTGAGGCGGTATGTAAATGAAGTGATCCGGCTCGGACGCTGATATCTCACTGGAGTCCTCGGTGAGCTTGAGCGTCGTCGTGTCAGTAGTCTTGTGGTGGATGCGCTCAACAAGGTCCTTTTGGCTCGGTATCGCCGGCGCATTGAATGACCGGCTGACGTGGACCGAGTTCCATGTGTGGTGCTGGAGCTTTGCGCTGATTGTGTTCAAGACGTCAGCTTCCACACTGCTGCTATGGATTTCTGCTTGATACGGCCCGTTGCCATAGCCTAGAAAATTATTCTTATTCAGGTACTGCCCCAACTGCTTTATAAGCTGTTCGTCATCGAAGAATGCTGGTTCCAGAATTAGCGCATTAGTCGTATCGCTCCAACTGCTTCCTAAATGGCGGGAATTCCAAAAGTGAATCCGGTCGAGCGGAGTACTGCCAATAAACAGTCGAAATGCGAACGCCCAATTCATCGATTCTGGACGCGGTATTCCAGGACTGTTCAACGTGGCCAAGCGCGCAATCGGCGTGGCTTTATGGTCACTTATTGCACGGAGGGCTTCCAGTGTGGAGAAACAGCGTTCCGTACCGGCCACAACGTGGCCAGGAAGATCGGCCGGAACCAAGCACAGCGTCTTAAAGAATCCGGGAATGGCGTGAGTTACGTTATGGAGGCTAAATGCAGTGCCAAAGTTGTCTGCAAGAAACCGATTGATTGGGTCAATTCCGTATTGCGTGAAAACGGTGGGTTCCCGAGGCCGCTCCTCGTGGGGGAACTGTGGGTAATTGGCGGGGCTTTGAACCGTGCTTATCGAAGAGACGGGTTGAATATAGTGGTCCCAGCGCGGGAGAAACGAGCGCCAATTGGCTTCACGAACTTTTCCGTCCCGCACATTATGTTTGAGGAATGCGATTGGGCAGCAAAGACGGTCAATTTTGTCGACGAAGGCGGCGTCTAAATCAACATACGAGTAAATGAAGTCAGGGTCATAGTGCTTCAGCCAATCACCATACCCATCAGTTAAGAATTCCTGAGCTTTGGTCGGTATGATCAGTGTATATAACCCAGCCCAGCGTGTGTACGCCTCAAAGAACACTGCATCAAGATTCATATGCGAATCAGGGGCGTCCTCAAACGGAACCAAATACGCAATTTTCACGGGCCGGTTGATTGCTTTTGCCTCGACCGTCTTGCCAAGGCTATTCGGTCGATTCCATCTCATAGATAGCGGACCATTTGGTAATCGTGCGACTGCACGTTAAGTTTATCTGCCCGCCGCAAGTGGCAGGTTCTGGCGACTGGAGTGAGACCCGTAGGAGATCATCGTGCCACTATGCGAATTGGAGGGCAACCCCGAAAGGCCGCTCCTGGCCGCTATGTAAACCTCTACATAGCGGCCACTATGCACAGTTCGCAACTATGCAAAGGTACGACCATAGTCACTGCGATGGCGGCCTCTCAGGCTGGAAGTGCTACACATAGTTTTGAATTTCGTGGAGTCGCAATAGCGCGTCTTGAGCTCGGAGCTGCCGCATGTGGATTCTGACATCTGCGGCCGAGAACGCCCGCTTCTTTGTCACGACGCCAGTCACCGCAAGGCGGTGGCGGAAGGTAGCGCTTCGGCGCTCAAATCGCCGCGCGGATTGCATCGTGTTCGTCGCCCGCCCGCTGCAAATGCATTGCCGTGCTCTCTGCCGGGAAAACCATGTACAGATTTCCGGTGACGCACCTCGCCAGATGCCACTCCACGCCTCGATCGCCACGGCTCCACTCGAACGATCTGGACATAGTTGCGAACTGTGCATAGTGGCCGCACTGAGACATAGGGCAAACGATCATTGACGGCGGCTTTGGCCGATCAGTTGCCATCCATCTCATCGCCTGCTGATTCCAGCGTTCAGCCGATACTACCCCGTTGGCATTCGCCAAAAGTCGGCGCTCGTGGCACGGCGATGCGGAAACACCAAGGCGGTTGACGTCGGCGGTCACGGTTCTGATCACCGCGATTACCCGCTAACCGCCGCGTGTCCCCGCCTGTTTTCGGTGTCCTGCCGCAAGATATTGATTGAAATGTAAATAATATAAATATCACGGGCTGGCCCGTGCCTTGCTTTAGTGGTCTCCAAAGAACTTCAACCGGAGGAGACCGCGATGACCGAAACCTTTTACGACGTGCTGCGGCGCCAGGGCATCAGCCGCCGCAGCTTTCTCAAATTCTGTTCGCTGACGGCGACTTCGCTCGGGCTTTCCAGCGCCTATGCGGCGAAGATCGCCCATGCCATGGAAACCAAGCCGCGCACGCCGGTGATTTGGCTCGAAGGCCTGGAATGCACCTGCTGCTCCGAGTCCTTCATCCGCTCGGCGCACCCGCTGACCAAGGACGTGATTCTTTCGATGCTCTCGCTCGATTACCACGTCACGCTGATGGCGGCGGCGGGACACCAGGCCGAGAAGCAGCTCGAGGAAATCAAGAAGAAGTACAAGGGCAATTACATCCTCGCCGTCGAGGGCAATCCGCCGCTCAATGAAGATGGCATGTACTGCATCGAGGGCGGGCGGCCCTTCGTCGAAATCCTCAAGGAGACCGCGGCCGACGCCAAGGCGGTGATCGCCTGGGGCGCCTGCGCTTCCTACGGCTGCGTGCAGGCGGCGAAGCCGAATCCGACGCGGGCGACGCCGATCGACAAGGTGATCAGCGGCAAGCCCATCGTCAAGGTGCCGGGCTGCCCGCCGATCGCCGAGGTGATGACCGCCGTGGTGACCTACATGCTGACCTTTGACCGCATCCCCGAACTCGATCGCCAGGGCCGGCCCAAGATGTTCTACGGCCAGCGCATCCACGACAAGTGTTACCGCCGGCCGCATTTCGACGCCGGGCAGTTCGTCGAACAGTGGGACGACGACAACGCGCGCAAGGGCTACTGCCTTTACAAGATGGGCTGCAAGGGCCCGACCACCTACAACGCCTGCTCGACGGTGCGCTGGAACGACGGCGTCTCCTTCCCGATCCAGTCCGGCCACGGCTGCATCGGCTGCTCGGAAGAGGGCTTCTGGGACAAGGGCAGCTTCTACGACCGCGTCACCGACATCAAGCAGTTCGGCATCGAAGCCAACGCCGACAAGGTCGGCGGCACCGCAGCGGCAGTGGCCGGCGCAGCGGTGGTGGTGCATGCCGCGGCCTCCGCGCTGAAGAAAGCGAAGAAGACCGAAACCGTAAAGGGAGAAAACTGAGATGGGCGCTTACGAAACCCAAGGCTTCAAGATGGACAATTCCGGCAAGCGCGTCGTGGTCGACCCGATCTGCCGCATCGAGGGCCACCTGCGCGTCGAGGTCAATCTCGACAAGGACAACGTGATCCGCAATGCCGTGTCCACCGGCACCATGTGGCGCGGCCTCGAAGTCATTCTCAAGGGCCGCGATCCGCGCGACGCCTGGGCCTTCACCGAGCGCATCTGCGGCGTGTGCACCGGCACCCACGCGCTGACCTCGGTACGCGCGGTGGAGGATGCGCTCTCCATCAAGATTCCGGAAAATGCCAACACCATCCGCAACCTGATGCAGTTGAACCTGCAGGTGCACGACCACCTGGTGCATTTCTATCATCTGCATGCGCTGGACTGGGTGGATGTGGTTTCGGCGCTGAAGGCCGATCCGAAGCGCACTTCGGAACTGGCGCAGTCGATCTCGAACTGGCCGCTCTCGTCGCCCGGCTATTTCCGCGACTTGCAGAACCGTCTCAAGAAGTTCGTCGACTCCGGCCAGCTTGGCCCCTTCGCCAATGCCTACTGGGGCAACCCGGCCTACAAGCTGCCGCCCGAGGCCAATCTGATGGCGGTCGCGCACTACCTCGAAGCCCTGGATTTCCAGAAGGAGATCGTCAAGGTCCACACCATTTTCGGCGGCAAGAACCCGCACCCGAACTGGCTGGTCGGCGGCGTGCCCTGCGCCATCAACGTCCATGACACGGGCGCGGTGGGCGCGCTGAACATGGAGCGCCTGAACCTGGTCAAGAGCATCATCGACCGCAGCAAGGAATTCGTCGAACAGGTGTACATCCCCGACCTGCTGGCCATCGCCTCGTTCTACAAGGGCTGGCTCTATGGCGGCGGCCTTTCGTCCCAGGCGCTGCTGAGCTACGGCGACCTGCCGGAGCGGGCCAACGACATGTCGCCGGGTAACCTGATGCTGCCGCGCGGCGCCATCATCGGCGGCAAGCTGGACAAGATTCACGAGGTGGACCTCAAGGACCCCGAGCAGATCCAGGAGTTCGTCAATCATTCCTGGTACAAGTACGGCGATGAGTCCAAGGGCCTGCATCCCTTCGACGGCGTCACCGAACCCAACTACAAGCCCGAAGGCCCGAACTTCAAGGGCACGCGGACCAAAATCGAGAACCTCGACGAATCCGCCAAGTATTCCTGGATCAAGGCGCCGCGCTGGCGCGGCAATGCAATGGAGGTGGGGCCCCTGGCGCGCATGGTGCTGGCCTACGTGCAGCCCAAGCAGTATCCATTCATCAAGGAGACCATCGACGGCGTGCTGAAGCAGCTCGACGTGCCGGTCACCGCGTTGTTCTCGACCCTGGGCCGCACGGCGGCGCGCGGCATCGAGTGCCTGTACTGCGCCGACCTGCAGGTCAAGCAGTTCGACAAGCTGATCGCCAACATCAAGGCCGGCGACACGGCGACCGCCAACGTCGAGAAGTGGGATCCGAGCACCTGGCCCAAGGAAGCCAAGGGCGCCGGCTACACCGAAGCGCCGCGCGGCGCTCTGGGCCACTGGATCCGCATCAAGGACGGCAAGATCGAGAACTACCAGTGCGTGGTGCCGACCACCTGGAACGGCAGTCCGCGCGATGCCAAGGGCCAGATCGGCGCCTACGAGGCCAGCCTGATGAACACGCCGCTGGCCAAGGCCGACGAGCCGCTGGAGATCCTGCGCACCATCCACTCCTTCGATCCCTGCCTGGCCTGCTCGACCCACGTGATGAGTCCCGACGGCCAGGAGATGTCCGTGGTCAAGGTCCGCTAAGCGCTTGCGAGGAGAACGCCATGAACCTGAACGCAGCCGCCGCCAGCCTCGAAAACGATCCGCAAACCGCTGCCGGCAAGACGGTGTATGTGTATGAAGCCCCGGTGCGCCTGTGGCACTGGATCAATGCCCTGTGCATACTGATCCTGGCCGTCAGCGGCTACCTGATCGCCAGCCCCTTGCCGAGCGTGACCGGCGAGGCCTCGGCCAACTTCCTGATGGGCTACATCCGCTTCGCCCACTTCGCGGCGGCCTACATTTTTGCCGTCGGTTTCCTGGTGCGCGTCTACTGGGCGGTGGTCGGCAACCATCACGCGCGGCAGCTTTTCATGCTGCCCGTCACCGACATGAAGTGGTGGGCCGGCCTGATACGGGAATTGCGCTGGTACTTGTTCCTCGAAAAGCAGCCCTACAAGTACGTCGGCCACAATCCGCTGGGACACCTGTTCATGTTCCTCTTCGTCACCGTGGCGGCGATCCTGATGATCTGCACCGGCTTCGCGCTGTATGGCGAGGGCATGGGCCTCGGCAGTTGGCAGGACCGCCTGTTCGGCTGGGTGATCCCGCTGCTCGGCGGCAGCCAGGCGACGCACAGCTGGCATCACCTCGGCATGTGGGGCATCGTTTGTTTCGTCATCCTGCATGTGTATGCCGCGGTGCGCGAAGACATCATGAGCCGCCAGACCATGATCAGCACCATGATCAGCGGCCAGCGGACGTTCAGGGAGTGAAGAACATGCGAGACAAATCTTCACCACAGAGACACGGAGACACAGAGGAATGCCGGAAACGGATCTCCAGGGAAGCGCTGAATACGCCGTCACGCCGGCGAATGCCGGTGTCCAGCGCCTTGATTCCCCTGGATTCCGGCTTTCGCCGGAATGACGAAGTGAGGTTTGATCAGCATCTCCCTGATGTTCTCTGTGCCTCTGTGTCACTGTGGTTCAAGCAGGGGTCTCGGTATGCGTGACATTCAATGCGAAGTCCTGGTGCTCGGCATCGGCAATCTGCTCTGGGCCGACGAAGGTTTCGGCGTGCGCTGCGTCGAGCAGTTCGCCGCCGAATGGGAATTGCCGGCATCGGTGACGGCGATGGACGGCGGCACCCAGGGGCTCTACCTGCTGCCGTATGTGCAGGGCGCGCTCCGCCTGATCGTGTTCGACGCCATCGACTACGGCCTGGCACCGGGGACCATGAAGCGCATCGAGGGCGACCAGGTGCCGCGCTTCATGGGCGCCAAGAAGATGAGCCTGCACCAGACCGGTTTCCAGGAAGTGATCGCGGCGGCCTCGCTCACCGACCAGTTGCCGGAGCAACTGCTGCTGATCGGTGTCCAGCCGGAAGAACTCGACGATTACGGCGGCAGCCTGCGGCCGGTGGTCAAGGCGCGTCTGGACGAGGCGGTGGCGATGGCCGTGGCGCAATTGCGCGACTGGGGCTATGCCATCGAACGGCGGGCGATGAAAGTTGGCGCTGGCGACACGGTGCTGACCATGGCGGCTTACGAAACCGGCCGTCCTTCCGCCGCAGCCGCCAGCCGCATCGGCGACGATCGCTTCATGGCGGTCTAAGCATGTGCCTGGCCTTGCCCATGCAGGTGATCCGGATGGAAGGCGGGATGGACACCACTACCGCGCTATGCCAGGGACGCAACGGCGTCGAACGCGTCGATACGCTGATTACCGGGGCGTTGGAGCCGGGCCAGTGGATCCTGAGCTTTCTCGGTGCCGCGCGCGAAGTGATCGATGCCGAGCGCGCCGCCCAGGTTGCCGATGCACTGAATGCCCTGGAATCCATTCTCCACGGCCATGGAAGTACCGAGGCGCTGATCCAGTCCGGCTTTGCCGACTTGATCGACCGTGAACCGCAATTGCCGGAATTCCTCCGGCTGCTTGCCAGCCAAGGGAGTCTGCAATGAGCCAGTCACCGAGCATCGAACGTCTGCAGGAACGCTTCGGCATCCTCCACGCCCGCTATGGCTATAGCCTGCTGGATGCGGAATCCTTCGTCGGGTTTACGCAGGCACCGGGCTCGGTATTGGTCCTGTTCTGCGAGGATCCGGCCAAGGTGCCCGAAACCTGGGACATCACCATCATCCTGCCCGAGGCCCTGTCGCGCATGGATGGCGAACCTCGTGTCGGCCTGCTGGCGCCTGCCGCCGCGCGCAGCCTTGCCGCGCGCTACGGCATCCGCTTTTGGCCGGCCCTGCTTTGCTTACGCGACGGCGACTATCTCGGCACGATCGAAGGGCTGAAGGACTGGGGCGCCTATGTCCGACTGTTGCCCGAACTGCTTGCCGCCGAACCATCGCGTCCGCCCGGCATCGGCATCCCGGTACTGGATGCCAACGCCGCCTCTCATTGCCACTGAAAGCCACTCAAGGAGTGCAGGCATGCTGACTTTTCCGATACCCGTAGTCCCCTACCGGCCGAGCATCGGTCCCGGATCACAGCCGCTGGAAGACGAAGTCCTGATCACGCTGGATGTGCCCAGCGACGTGCACGCCTTCCGGACGCCGGTGACCGAACTCGACGCGCCACCGGAAGTGGCGGCTGCGGCGCTGGATTTCCTGCGACAACTACTTACCGCCTTGCGCACCATTCCGTTCTCGGCCGCTCAGGCAGTGCGTTTCTCGCTGCTCGATTTCGCGCCGGCAGTGCGTGACGAAATCAACGCGCTGCTCGGCGAGGGCGAAGTCAGCGTGCTCACCGCCGGCAAGCTGCGCGCACAGGAAAGCGCCTTCACCGGCATCTGGCGCATCCGCGGCGACGGCGTCGATGACGTCGAGGCCGGCGCCTTTCCGCTGGCCTTGCGCGAGCTGGCGATGGCGCGCGAATTTCCTGCGGCGCCTCCCGCCGAGCCGCCCGCCGGCCTGATGAACGCGCCGGCCCTGCATCACGAGATTCGCGGCCAGTCGGCGCAATGGAGCGCAGGACGTGCGGCCCAGGTCATCAATCTTTCCTTGCTGCCGGCAACGCCCGACGATCTGGCCTGGCTCGACGAACAACTCGGCCGCATCTCGTTCTCGATTCTTTCGCGCGGTTTCGGCAATTGCCGGATCACTGCGACGGCGCTGCCCTTCGTCTGGTGGGTGCAGTACTTCAACAACATGGAAAAGCTGATCCTGAATTCGATCGAGATCGTCGATCTGCCGGCGGTCGCGCTCGCGGCGGCGGAGGATCACGAAGAAACCATCATCCGGCTGGATGAGTGGATCGTGTCGATCGAGAGCGCGCTCGAGCCGTCGTCATGAAATTTCCCGAAGGCTCTTTCGAACGAACCGGCCGCGAGGTACTCGCCAACCCGCTGGCACTCTTCGAATGCGGCGTCTGTTGGCGGGTCTATGATCCGACCGAGGGCGATCCGGTGGGCCAGGTTCTAGCCGGAACAGCCTTCGCTGACCTGCCCGACAACTGGGTTTGCCCCGGCTGCGAGGCGGCGCGGGAGCGTTTCCTACTGCTCGACGACAGTGCCGATTGAGACAGCCCTCGCTGCAGCATTCGAACGCATTGCCGACACGCGCATGGCCGGCTTGCCGCTGAACAATCCTGCCCTGCGGGTGGAGTGCGTTGGCTTTCGGGCACTGGGTGAAAGTCACTTGGTCGGCGTGCTGATTGCACCATGGGCGATCAACCTGGTGCTGCTGGCCGACCGGAATTCCCGTGATCTTCACCTGGCGGCGGATCGTCGGCGGACCTGGGATTTTCCGTCCGGCAGCTACGAATTCATGGGCGGCGACGAACCGGAATGCGGCGCCTATCAGTTTTGCTCGCTGTTCTCTCCGGCCTTCGAGTTTCCCGACCAGAACAGCGCCGTGACGACAGCGAATCAGATCATGGTCGGGCTGTTCGTTGCGACACCGGTCAGCGCCGCAGGGCAAGGCGAGGCGGCGCGCTTGTCCGGACAGCCATTACTTCAGGTTGCAACCAGTCGGAGAGCGTTTTTGCAGGGTGTGCTTGGCGCCCGGAAGGCTTAAACTCCACTCATGCACGAAATGTCCTTGGCCGAGGGGGTCCTGCAACTGATCGAAGACGCGGCGCGCGCTCAGCAATTCGACCGGGTGACCTCGGTCTGGCTGGAGATCGGGCAGCTTTCCGGAGTCGAGATCGAGGCCATGAAGTTCTGCTTCGATGCGGTAACGCGGGACAGCATTGCCGACGGCGCGCGACTGGAGATCGTCGCGCTGCCGGGTACCGGCTGGTGCATGCAATGCTCGATGACGGTGCCGATGAGCGAAGTGTTCGGCGAATGCCCGCAATGCGGCAGCCACCAGATGCAGGTGACCGGCGGCACCGAGATGCGGGTCAAGGAACTCGAAGTGGCGTAGGAGGATAAAACAATGTGCACGACATGCGGCTGCGGAGCCGGCGAAGTGAAAATCGACGGCAGCGATGCCCACCATGAGCACGATCACGTCCATGCCGACGGCACGCGGCACAGCCATGAGCATGTTCCAGGCGCGGCGCACGAACACCGGCACAGCTATGCCCCTGCGCATTCGCACGCGCCGGGCCTTGGCGCCAAGCGCATGGTGCAGATCGAACAGGACATCCTGGCCAAGAACAACGCCTACGCGGCGCAGAACCGCCAGCGCCTGGCCGCGCGCGGCATCTTCACCCTTAACCTGGTGTCCAGCCCGGGTTCGGGCAAGACCACGCTGCTGTGCAAGACGATCGAGATGCTCAAGGGCCGCCAGTCGGTCACCGTGATCGAAGGCGACCAGCAGACCAGCCAGGATGCCGAACGCATTCGCGCCACCGGTGCGCCGGCGATCCAGATCAACACCGGCAAGGGCTGTCATCTCGACGCGCACATGGTCGGCCATGCCATGGAAAAGCTCGACCTGCCCGTGGATTCCCTGCTGATGATCGAG
Organism: Sulfuritalea sp.; assembly: GCA_034376265.1. Classification (GTDB taxonomy): domain Bacteria; phylum Pseudomonadota; class Gammaproteobacteria; order Burkholderiales; family Rhodocyclaceae; genus Sulfuritalea. Next base: position 3,680 of record JAXMJU010000245.1, on the reverse strand, counting down.
AACGTCGGCAACCTGGTGTGCCCGGCCGCCTTCGATCTGGGCGAAGCGCACAAGGTGGTGATCCTCTCCGTCACCGAGGGCGAGGACAAACCGATCAAGTACCCCGACATGTTCCGCGCCGCGACCCTGATGCTGATGAACAAGTGCGATCTGCTGCCGTATCTCAGCTTCAAGGTCGACGCCGCGATCGAATTCGCGCGCCGGGTCAATCCGGGCATCGAGGTGATCGAGGTCTCGGCCACCACGGGGCAGGGTATGGACGACTGGCTGGCCTGGATCGAACGCCAAGCTGCCGTGGTGCGGCTGGCGGCATGAGTCTTCAGGCAGTCGCGGCACCGGCTTGCGTCGAGCATCAGTTGCAGCTGGCGGGATCGGCGCCGCCGCTGCTGGCCATGGGTGCCTGGTTCAAGAACACGGTCTGCCTGGCTCACGGCGATCAGGCCTGGGTCTCGCATACGGTCGGCGACCTGTTCCAGGCCGAGGCTTGCCTGGCCCATGAAGCGACTGCGCGCGAGCTGTTGCGGGCGCTCGATGGCGCAGGCATGAAGCCGGTGGCGATCGCCCACGACCTGCATCCCGATCTGCATTCGACGCGCTTCGCCGTGCAGCTCGCGGCCGAACTCGGCATCGCGGCGATCGGCGTCCAGCATCACCATGCCCATATTGCCGCGGTCGCCGCCGAGCATGGGGTGGCGGGGCCGTTGCTGGGGCTGGCGCTCGACGGCGTCGGGCTGGGCACCGACGGCCAGGCCTGGGGTGGCGAATTGCTGCGCGTCGATGGCGCCCATTTCGAGCGCCTCGGTCATCTGCGGCCGCTGGCCTTGCCCGGCGGCGACCGCGCGGCGCGCGACCCCTGGCGCATGGCGGCGGCGGCGCTGTTCGATCTCGGCCGCGGCGATGAAATCGCTGCGCGCTTCGCCGATCAGCCCGGCGCCGAAATCGTCGCGGCGATGCTGGCGCGGGGCCTCAACAGTCCGCGCACGTCGAGCATGGGCCGGGTCTTCGACGCGGCGGCCGGCCTGCTCGGCATTTGCCCGCGCATGGAATTCGAGGCGCAGGCCGCAATCGCCCTCGAACAGAATGCGACGGCCTACATCGAGACGCACGGCTGGCCGGCACCGCTGGCAGGCAGCTGGCATATCGACGGCAACGGCCAGCTCGACCTGCTGCCGCTGCTTGGCGCTTTGTCCACCGACCCCGACACCGGCTACGGCGCCGCGCTGTTCCACGCCACGCTGGTGGCGGCGCTGCTGCAGTGGGCGCTGCGCGCGGCCGAAACCAGCGGCATAGCGCGCTTGGCCTGCGGCGGCGGCTGCTTCTTCAACAAACTGCTGCGCGCCGGGTTGGTCGAGAGAATTCCCGCGGCGGGTCTCGAACTTTTCATGCCGCGGCAGTTGCTGCCCGGCGATACGGCGATTTCCCTGGGTCAGGCCTGGGTCGCCATCCACCAATTGGAGCAATGAAGTATGTGTCTGGCCATCCCTGTCAAGGTCATAGAAGTTGGCGCTGATGACACGGCGATCGTCGACCTCGGCGGCGTCAAGAAGGAAATCTCCCTGGCGCTGCTGGCCGATGTGCAGGTCGGCGATTACGTGATCCTGCACGTCGGCTACGCGCTGACCAGGCTCGATCCCGAGGAAGCAGAGAAGACCCTGGCCCTGTTTGCCGAACTGAACCAGACCGGACTTTCCGCTGCGTGAAGTACATCGACGAATTCCGCGATGGCGAACTGGCGAAGAATCTCGCGCTGAGCATCGGCGCCGAGGTCCAGCCCGGGCGCAGCTACAGTTTCATGGAATTCTGCGGCGGCCATACCCACGCCATTTCGCGCTACGGCCTCTCCGATCTGCTGCCGCCGGCGGTGCGCATGGTGCATGGCCCGGGCTGCCCGGTTTGCGTGCTGCCGATCGGCCGCGTCGACATGGCCATCGATCTGGCGCTGACCCATGGCGTGATCCTGTGCACCTACGGCGACACGCTGCGCGTTCCGGCCTCCGACGGGCTCTCGCTGATGAAGGCGAAAGCGCGCGGCGGTGATATCCGCATGGTGTATTCGACCATCGACGCGCTGCAGATCGCGCGCGACAATCCGCAGCGCGACGTGGTGTTCTTCGCCATCGGTTTCGAGACCACCACGCCGCCCACGGCGGTCGCGATTCAGCAGGCGGACAAAGAGAATCTGAAGAACTTCAGCGTGCTCTGCTGTCATGTGCTGACGCCCTCGGCGATCAGCAACATCCTCGAATCGCCGGAAGTGCGGCAATGGGGCACGGTGCCATTGGACGGCTTCATCGGTCCGGCCCACGTGTCGACGGTGATCGGCAGCCGGCCCTATGAGTTCTTCGCCGAGGAATACAGGAAGCCCGTAGTCATCGCCGGCTTCGAACCGCTGGACGTGATGCAGGCCATCCTGATGCTGGTGCGCCAGGTCAACGAAGGCCGCGCCGAAGTGGAAAACGAGTTCTCGCGCGCCGTGACGCGCGACGGCAATCTCAAGGCCCAGGACCGCGTCGCCGAGGTCTTCGAACTGCGCCGCGAATTCGAGTGGCGCGGGCTTTCGGTGGTGCCGTATTCGGCCTTGCGCATCCGCCAGAAATACGCGAGCTTCGACGCAGAGCGGCGCTTCAAGCTCGACTACAAATCGGTGCCGGACAACAAGGCCTGCGACTGCGGGGCGATCCTGCGCGGCGTCAAGCGCCCGCAGGACTGCAAGATCTTCGGCACGGTGTGCACGCCGGAGAATCCGATCGGTTCCTGCATGGTGAGTTCGGAAGGCGCTTGCGCCGCGCACTACAGCTACGGACGTTACAAGGACATGCATTAAATGGCAGAAGCTCAGGGAAAAATTCGGCGTGGCTATGTGCGGCCACTGGATCTCAAACAGGGCCGCGTCGATCTGACCCACGGCTCGGGCGGCCGCTCGATGGTGCAGCTGATTTCCGAGCTGTTCGCCAAGCACCTGGGCAACGAGTACCTGGGTCAGGGCAACGACGGCGCCGTGCTGCCAGCGCCAACTCTTGCGGGACGCCCCGCACGCATCGTCATGTCCACCGACTGCCACGTGGTCGCGCCGCTGTTCTTCCCCGGCGGCGACATCGGCTGCCTCTCCGTGCATGGCACCGTCAATGACGTTGCGGTGATGGGCGCCACGCCGCTTTACCTCGCGGCGGGCTTCGTGCTCGAAGAAGGCTTTCCGCTGGAGGATCTCGCACGCATCGTCGAATCCATGGCCCATGCGGCGCGCGAAGCCGGTGTGCCGGTGGTGACCGGCGACACCAAGGTGGTCGAGCGCGGCAAGGGCGACGGCGTATTCATCACCACCACCGGCGTCGGCGTGCTGCCCGACGGGCTGGAACTCGGCGGCGCGCGGGCACGGCCGGGCGACGTGGTGATCGTCTCTGGTTCGCTCGGCGATCACGGCGTGGCAATCATGAGCAAGCGCGAGAACCTCAGCTTCGACGCCCCGATCGAATCCGACACGGCGGCGCTCAACGGCCTGATCGCCGCGATGCTGGCCACCGGTGCCGGCCTGCGCTGCCTGCGCGACCCGACGCGCGGCGGTCTGGCGGCGACGCTGAACGAAATCGCCGGCCAGTCCGGCGTCGGCATGATGCTCCACGAGAAGGCGATCCCGGTGAAGCCGGTGGTGGCCGCGGCCTGCGAGTTCCTCGGCCTCGATC
>JAXMJU010000244.1:0-9941 GCA_034376265.1 Sulfuritalea sp. | reverse complement strand
TGTATGGGGTCTCGATGCAGTTCGCGGTGAAAAGCATCGATTCCTGGTTCGACGTGCGCGTCGATGCCGCGCTGGAAGGCGGCCTCGCCCTCGGCCGCAGCGTGCTCGATACCCTGCAGGTCGAGCTGCTGGACAAGGCACGCGGTGCGGCGCTGGAACTGGGCGACGACGTCTTCGTCGGCCCGAGCCGGCTGAACCGCCTGCGCGAACAGGCCGGCGCGCAGAGCGCTACCCTGCTCACGCTCTCCGGCCAGGTGCTGGGCAGCAGTTCCGCCGAGATGGGCCGCTTCATGCCTTCCGTTCCGGCGCCCAGCCAACTGCGCCAGGCGCGCGGTGCGCGCGGACTGGCGCTGGTCGGCGACGCCGCCGGCGGCGGCCTGATGGTGCGCGCCCTGGTGCCGGTAGCCGGCAGCGGGCTCAATGCCGATCCGCGCATCCTGCAATTGACCGCGCTGGTGCCGGACTCCCTGGTCAAGAGCGCGGAAAGCGTCGAGGCCGCGCATCGCGACTACCAGGAACTGCAGCTGGGCCGCGTCGGCCTCAAGCGCATCTACACGCTGACGCTGACCCTGGCGCTGCTGCTGGCCCTGTTCGCCGCGATCGCCCTGGCCTTCTTTCTCGCCGAGCGCCTGGCGCGACCCTTGCTGATCCTGGCCGAGGGCACGCGGGCGGTGGCGGCCGGCGACTTCACGCCGCGCGCCACGGTGGAGGCCTCCGACGAACTCGGCGTGCTGACGCATTCCTTCAACACCATGACGCATCAATTGGGCGAGGCGCGCGCGCAGGCCGAGCACCATCGACTGGAGATGGAGGCGGCGCAGGCCTACCTGGAATCGGTGCTGGCGAACCTTTCGGCCGGCGTGCTGGCCTTCGACTTGCGCTTCCGCCTGCGTGCGGCGAATCGCGGTGCGCTGGCGATACTCGACGACGATCTTTCCGGCTTCGAGCAGACCCGCCTGCAGGACTGGCCGCGCCATGAAACCCTGGCCGCGGCGATCCTGGAAGGTTTCGCGCGGCGCGGCGACGAATGGCAGGAGCAGCTCGAAATCGCCCGTCCCGACGGCATGCCGCAGGCGCTGCTGGTGCGCGGCACGGCGCTGCCGGCAAGCGGCGGCGGCGGTTATGTGGTGGTGTTCGACGACATCACGCGGCTGATTGCCGCCCAGCGTTCCGCTGCCTGGGGCGAGGTCGCGCAACGCCTGGCGCACGAGATCAAGAATCCGCTGACGCCGATCCAGTTGTCCGCCGAGCGCCTGCAACTCAAGCTGGCCGACCAGCTCACGGGTGCCTCGCGCGATCTGCTGGATCGTGCCACGCAGACCATCGTCAATCAGGTCGAGGCAATGAAGAACATGGTCAATGATTTCCGCGACTACGCGCGCACGCCGCTGCCGCAGCTCGCGGCCGTCGATCTGCGGGCGCTGCTGGGCGAGGTGCTGGGTCTCTACGAGGAATCCGGCGTCACGATCGCCGTTACCTGCCCGCGAAGCGGCGTCCCAGGTACGCAGGGCGAGCCAGCGTCAACTCTCGAACCCCTGCCGCCGGTGCTGGCCGACGCCAACCAGTTGCGCCAGGTGCTGCATAATGTCCTGACCAACGCGCAGGATGCCCTGAGCGAAGCGGCCGATGCACGGATCACCATCACCACGGCACGCGAAGCGGCGCGCGTGCGATTGACGGTGAGCGACAACGGCCCGGGTTTCCCGCCGCAGATTCTGTCGCGTGCCTTCGAGCCCTACGTCACGACCAAGTCGAGGGGCACCGGGCTGGGCTTGGCGATCGTGAAGAAAATCGTGGATGACCACGGCGGCGAGATTCGCCTGGCGAACCATCCGGGCGGAGAGGTCAGCATCTGGTTGCCGCTGGCAACGCAGGATGCGGTAAAGGGAGCTTAGAGAAATGCCGAAAATACTGGTGGTCGACGACGAGGTCGGGATACGCGAACTGCTGTCGGAGATCCTGCGCGACGAAGGCCACGACGTCCAACTGGCGGAGAACGCCGCGCAGGCGCGACTGGCGCGCGAGGCCGGACGCCCCGACATGGTACTGCTCGACATCTGGATGCCCGATTCCGATGGCATCACGCTGCTGAAGGAGTGGGCCGGCAACGGGCAGCTCAACATGCCGGTGGTGATGATGTCGGGGCATGCCACGATCGACACGGCGGTGGAGGCGACCCGCATCGGCGCGCTGGATTTCCTCGAAAAGCCGATCGGCATGCAGAAGCTGCTGGCGGCGGTGAAGAAGGCGCTCGAACGCAGCGCCCGCCATGCCGGCGGCGGCCTCTCGCTGGGCGCTTTCGCCCGCCCCGGCCCCTTGCGCGACCTGAAACGGCGGCTGGACCAGGTGCTGGCCAAGAGCCCGCTGCTGTTGCTGCGCGCCGCACCCGGCGGCATCGTCGAACTGGTGGCGCGCACGGCGCAGGTGCCGGGCAAGCCCTGGATCGATTTGGCGCACGACTCCAATCCCCTGAGTACCGAGATGCTGCAGCGCGCCGCGGGCGGCGTGCTGTGGTGCGAGGAAATGGCGCGCCTGACGCGCCTGCAGCAGAAGAACCTGCTGTTTGCCGCCGAACGCCTCGACCGCTACGGCCTGCGCCTGGTGGCGGCGACCACGCACAGCAGCGCGGAGCTGCAGGGCCTCGGCTGGGAGGAAAACGGATTGCTGCGCCTGTTCGAGACCGGGCTCGGGGTGCCCAGCCTGGCGGAGCTCAAGGACGAGGTGCCGGACATCGCCGCGCATCTGTTGACCCAGTTGATGGAAAGCGACGAAATCCCGCTGCGGCGGTTTTCCAGCGCGGCGCTCAACGCCCTGCGCCAGCATGCCTGGAGCGGCGGCTATGGCGAACTCAAGGCGGCGGTGAAGTCGCTGGCGCTGGCCAGCCTGGCCGAGGAGATCGGCGAAGACGAGACCCTGCAACTGCTGGCGCCGGCCGGCGAGCCCACCCTGGCGCCGGCCGGCCTGGCGCCGGAAGTCATCGAGCTGCCGCTGCGCGAGGCGCGCGAAGCCTTCGAGCGCATGTACTTCGAGTACCATCTGGCGCGCGATGGCGGCAACATGACACGCCTGGCGGACAAGACCGGGCTGGAGCGCACCCACCTGTACCGCAAGCTCAAAGACCTAGGACTGCGTTAGACACCATGAGAATCATCATCCTCGGCGCCGGCCAGGTCGGCGCCTCGGTGGCCGAAGCCCTGGCCTCCGAAATCAACGACGTCACGGTGGTCGACCAGCACAGCGCCAGCCTGGCGCAGCTCGCGGATCGGCTCGACGTGCGCACCGTGACCGGCAACGCGGCGCTGCCCTCGGTGCTCAGGAGCGCCGGCATCGAGGACGCCGAAATGCTGGTGGCGGTGACGCAGTCCGACCAGACCAATTTGGTGGCCTGCAAGATCGCCCGCCGCATGTTCAACGTGCCGACCCGCATTGCCCGCCTGCGCGGGGTGGACTTCATCGCCGACGAAGCCCTGCTGGCCGACGACATGTTCGCGGTCAGCCATGCGATGTGTCCCGAGCAGGACGTCACCGACTACATCGCGCGCCTGGTGGCGTTTCCCGAAGCGCTGCAAGTGCTCGAATTCGCCGACGGCAAGGCGACGCTGGTCTGCGTGCGGGCCTACGAGGGCGGCTTGCTGGTCGGCCAGCAGATCCAGTCGATGCGCGAGCACCTGCCACACGGCGTCGATGCCCGCATCGTGGCGATTTTCCGCGAGCTGCGGCCGGTCGAGCCGACCGGCAAGACGGTGATCGAGGCCGGCGACGAAGTCTTCCTGCTCGCTGCCACCGAAAACATTCGGCATGTGCTGCGCGAGCTGCGGCGTATGCAGCAGCCGGTCAAGCGCATCATGATCGCCGGCGGCGGCAATATCGGCGCGCGGGTCGCCGCCGCGCTGGAAAAGCAGTACCAGGTCAAGGTCGTCGAGTGCGACCCGCGGCGCGCCGAGCTGATCGCCACGCGCTTCAAGGACACCCTGGTGCTGTGCGGCGAGGCCACCGACGAGAACGTGCTGGCGCAGGAGAACATCGACGAGATGGACATGTTCCTCGCCCTGACCAACGACGACGAGGACAACATCATGGCGGCGTCGCTGGCCAAGCGCCTGGGGTGCCCGCGCGTGCTGGCGCTGATCAACCGCCGCGCCTATGCCGACATGGTGCAGGGCGGTCCGATCGACATCGGCCTCTCGCCGGCCCAGGTATCGATCGGTTCGCTGCTCGCCTTCGTGCGGCACGGCGACGTGGCGCGCGTGCATAGCCTGCGCCGCGGCGCGGCCGAGGCATTGGAGCTGATCGTGCATGGCGACCGCGGCAATTCGAAGGTGGTCGGCCGCCGCATCGAGGAGCTGCCGATGATCGCGGGTGCGCACATCGGCGCCATCCTGCGCCAGGGCGCGCCGAAGGCCCGTCTCGCCGATGGCTTTGCCGCGGCCGCGCCGGCCAGCCACGTCATCATTCCGCATCACGACACGATGATCGAGTCCGGCGACCACGTCGTGGTGTTCTGCACCCACAAGGCGCAAATCTCGCAGGTCGAGAAACTTTTTCAGGTCGGCCTCGGTTTCTTCTGAGCGGGCGGTCGGCCAGTCATGAAACGTTACTACCCGGTGGTGCGCGCGTTCGGCCTGTTGCTGATCTGCTTTGCGCTGACCCTGCTGGCACCGCTGACCATTTCGTGGTGGCTGGACGACGGGGCGCATTCCGCCTATGACGAAGCCTTCCTGCTGACCCTGGCGGTGGGCCTGCTGCTGTGGTGGCCGGCGCGGCACGCAAAAACCGACCTCAAGGTGCGCGACGGCTTCCTGCTGGTGGTGCTGGTGTGGACGCTGCTGCCCCTGTTCGCCTGCCTGCCCCTGCTCCTGCATCTGAAGATCTCCTTCACCGATGCCTATTTCGAGGCCGTGTCCGGTCTTACGGCAAGCGGCGCCACGGTGCTGTCCGGGCTCGACACGATGCCGCTGTCGATCAACTTCTGGCGCACCTTCATGCACTGGATCGGCGGCATGGGCGTGGTGGTGCTGGCGGTGGCGATCCTGCCGCTGCTGGGCATCGGTGGCCGCCAGATGCTGCGGGCGGAAGTGCCGGGGCCGATGAAGGAAACCAGCCTGACGCCGCGCATTGCCGAAACCGCCAAGGGCCTGTGGGGCGTGTACCTGCTGCTGACCGTGGCCTGCGTGCTGGCGCTGTGGTTCTTCGGCATGGAGCCGTGGGACGCGCTGATGCATGCCTTCAGCGTCATGGGTCTGGGCGGCTTTTCGACCAAGGACGCCAGCCTCGGCCATTACGCCAGCCTCGAAATCGAGCTGACGGTGATGTTCTTCGCCCTGCTCTCCGGCCTCAACTACGCCACGCATTTCCTGGCCCTGCACGGCCGTTCGCTGAACCCTTATCGCCATGATCCCGAGGCGCCGTATTTTCTTGGCCTCTTGGCGGCCAGCATCCTGGCGCTGACCGGCTACCTGCTGGTGGTCGGCACTTTCGAGCATTTTGGCGAAGCCTTGCGCTATGTGGCGTTCCACTCGATTTCGCTCGCCACCTCGCTCGGCCTGACTACCACCGACTACGGTCAGTGGCCGTTTTTTGCCCAGTTGTGGATGCTGTTCCTCGGCAGTTTCATCGCCTGTTCCGGCTCCACCGGCGGCGGCATCAAGATGATCCGCGCCATGATTCTCTACAAGCAGGTGTATCGGGAACTGATCCGCGCCATGCATCCGAGCGTGGTCTGGCCGGTGCGCATCGGCAGCAGTCCGGTGTCGCAGAACATCCTGTTTGCGGTGCTGGCCTTCGGCTTCGTGTACATGACCAGCATCGTTTCGATGACCTTGCTCATGGCGCTCTCCGGCCTCGAAATCGTCACCGCCTTCTCGGCCGTGGTCGCCAGCATCAACAACACCGGGCCGGGGCTGGGCGCGGTCGGCCCGTCGACCACCTTCGCCGTGCTCGACAACTTCCAGACCTGGATCTGCGCCTTCGCCATGCTGCTCGGCCGGCTGGAGATCTTCACCCTGCTGGTGGTGCTGACGCCGGCCTTCTGGCGGCGCTGATGCAGTGAGAAGCTATTATCCGGTGGTACGGGTGTTCGGCGTGCTGCTGATCGGTTTTTCGCTGACCCTGCTGGTGCCCCTCGGCTTCTCCTGGTACTGGCACGACGGTGCCGAGTGGGCCTACGACGAAGCGTTTGCCCTGACCCTGGCGATCGGCCTGGTCCTGTGGTGGTCGGCACGACATCACGACGACGACCTCAAGGTGCGCGACGGCTTCCTGATCGTGGTGCTGGTGTGGACCCTGCTGCCCCTGTTTGCCGGGATGCCGCTGATGCTTCAGCTCGGCCTTTCATTCACCGACGCCTACTTCGAGGCGATGTCCGGGCTGACCACGACCGGCGCCACCGTGCTGACAAATCTCGATGCGCTGCCGCCGTCGATCAATCTCTGGCGCGGCATGATGGTCTGGCTCGGCGGCATGGGCCTGATCGTGTTGGCAGTGGCCATCTTGCCCCTGCTCGGCATTGGCGGCCGGCAGATGTTCAAGGCCGAAACGCCGGGGCCGATGAAGGATTCGCAACTGACGCCGCGCATGACGCAGACCGCCAAGGGACTCTGGGCGGTTTATGCCGTCGTCACTGCGCTGTGCATTCTCGCCCTGCACTGGGCCGGCATGAACTGGTTCGATGCGGTGATGCATGCCTTCACCACCATGGGCCTGGGCGGGTTTTCCAGCCACGATGCGAGTTTCGGCTACTGGAATTCCCCCGTCATCGAGGCGGTCGTGGTGGTCTTCATGCTGCTCGCCGGAATGAACTTCGCGACCATGTTTCTCGCGCTCTACGGACGCTCGTTCCAGCCCTATCTGCGCGATTCGGAGGTGCGCTGGTTTCTTGGCGTGACGCTCGGTAGCGTGCTTGGCATCGCGCTCTACCTGTGGCTCCAGGGCACCTATGCCGATTTCTTGACCGCCTTGCGCCACGCTGCCTTCAACGTGGTGTCGATCGCCACCACCACCGGCTATGCCAGCGTCGACTACGGCCTTTGGCCCTTCTTTGCGCCGCTGTGGATGCTGTTTCTTTGCAGCTTCGTCACCAGCGCCGGGTCCACCGGCGGCGGCATCAAGATGATCCGCGCCATCATCCTCTACAAGCAGGTGTATCGCGAACTGCTGCGCGCGATGCACCCGAATATCGCCTGGCCGGTGCGCGTCGGCGACCACCCGGTGCCGCACAACATCCTGTTTGCCGTGCTGGCCTTCGCTTTCATGTACATGACCAGCATCGTGACGATGACCTTGCTGCTGTCATCCTCGGGCCTCGAAATCATCACCGCCTTCTCGGCCGTGGTCGCCAGCATCAACAACACCGGACCCGGCCTGAGCCAGGTCGGGCCGGCGACCACCTACCAGGGGCTGAGCGATTTCCAGACCTGGGTATGCACCTTCGCCATGCTGCTCGGCCGGCTGGAGATCTTCACCCTGCTGGTGGTGCTGACGCCGGCCTTCTGGCGGCGCTGAAGCCCAGCGGCGGGGCGGAGAGTGCGATAATCCGGTCTTTGCCCTGCCGGATTGCCGCTCATGTCATCCTCGACTCGCCCCAAGAACGATACTTTTCTGCGTGCCTTGTTGCGCGAACCTGTCGAATACACGCCGATATGGCTGATGCGTCAGGCCGGTCGCTACCTGCCCGAATACAACGAGACGCGGCGTCGCGCCGGCAGCTTTCTGAGCCTGTGCAAGAACCCGCAGCTGGCCTGCGAAGTCACGCTGCAGCCGCTCTCGCGTTTCGAACTCGATGCGGCGATCCTGTTTTCCGACATTCTCACCGTGCCCGACGCCATGGGCCTCGGCCTGTATTTCGCCGATGGCGAGGGGCCGAAATTCGAGCGTCCGCTGCGTGAGGAATGGGCGATCCGCGATCTGACGGTGCCCGATCCCAACGTCCATCTGCGCTACGTGATGGATGCGGTGGCCGAGATACGCCGTGCGCTGAATGGCTCGGTGCCCCTGATCGGCTTTTCCGGCAGCCCGTGGACCCTGGCCTGCTACATGGTGGAAGGCGGCTCGGGCTCCGCGACCGATTACCGCACGATCAAGACCATGCTCTACGACCGGCCCGACCTGCTGCACCATATTCTGCAAGTGACGGCGACCGCGGTGACCGACTACCTCAATGCCCAGATCGAGTCGGGTGCGCAGGCCGTGATGATTTTCGATTCCTGGGGCGGTGCGCTGTCGCACGCGGCCTTTCGCGAGTTCTCGCTGGCCTACATGCAGAGCATCGTTGCCGGGCTGAAGCGCAGCCATGACGGCGAGCGCGTGCCCTGCATCGTGTTCACCAAGGGCGGCGGCCAGTGGCTGGAGGCCATCGCCGACATCGGCTGCGATGCCATCGGGCTCGACTGGACCACCGATCTGGGCGAAGCGCGGCGTCGCGTGGGCTCCCGTGTTGCACTGCAAGGTAATCTCGATCCGATGGCCTTGTTCGCTTCGCCCGACAAGGTGGCGGCCGAAGCGCGGCGCGTGCTGGACAGTTTTTCCGGCGATGGCGGCGATGGCAAGAATTCCGGCGGACATGTGTTCAATCTCGGTCACGGAATTTCCCAATTTACGCCGCCGGAGAACGTAAAAATTTTGGTTGACACCGTGCACAGCCACAGCCGGCGCGGCTCCGCGCGGGGCTGATTTGCCAAGCCAAGAGGGGGCGCGGTTTGGGCCGCTTGCTTCCCCGAAAAAGGCCGTCCGACAAGGCTTGCGGCAAGGGCGGAAAAATGCCTCAAGGCGTTGACTTATTCACAGAATTCCGCCAGCCCTCGTAGTTTCCGCAGAAGCCCCGCCGTTTCTTGGGCCGCTCGTGCAACTTGTTGTTTTTTAATAAATTAATTTTGTTCAAATATTGCACAGAGATGAAAATCGCCTTGTCGGACGGCCACTTAGATGTCGCGCCGGCTGCTTACCCACAAAGTTATCCACAGAATTTGTGGGTAAGCCATTTTTCCTTTTGCAGCAAGGCATTGAGTGTCTATGCAGAGACTCTATCGAGCATTGTCGGCCAAGCATTTGAGTAAACATGAACATAGTCCGCGTCGCCCTCGATTTGCCCCTGCCGCGGCTTTTCGACTACCTCGCGCCGGAGTCTGACGAAAGCGATATCGGCCGGCGGGTGAATGTGCCCTTTGGCAAGGCTTCGCGGACCGGAGTGATTGTCGCGATCGCGGCCGCCAGTGAACATCCCGATGGCAAGCTGAAAAGCGTGACGGCGATCCTGCGCGACATGCCGGCCTTGCCCGCCGAGTGGCTGGCGCTTTGCGAATTTTGCGCGCGCTACTATCAGACGCCGCTCGGCGCAGTGACGTCCTTCGCCCTGCCGCCGATGCTGCGGCGCGGCAAACTGCCGCGCATCAAGCAGTCGGCCGCGGCCGGCGCCGGGTCGCCAGCGCCAACTGTCGACGCCCTGCCGGCGCTGCCGCAACTAATGGCGGCGCAGCAGGCGGCGGTCGCGGCGATCGCCGGCGTCGACGGCTTCCACACCTTCTTGTTGCACGGCGTCACCGGCAGCGGCAAGACCGAGGTTTATCTGCGCGCCATCGACGCCGTGCTGGCCAGGGGCGGCCAGGCGCTGATGCTGGTGCCGGAGATCGCGCTCACGCCCCAGCTCGAAGGCCGCGTTGCGGCGCGCTTCCCGGGCGCCCAGATCGTCTGCGCCAACAGCGGCATGGCCGATGCGGCGCGCGCCCGCGGCTTCATCGAGGCGCTTACCGGGCGCGCCCAGATCGTGCTCGGCACCCGGTTGGCCGTCTTCATGCCGCTGCCGCGCCTGCAGCTGATCATCGTCGACGAAGAGCACGACGCCTCCTTCAAGCAGCAGGAAGGCTTGCGCTACTCGGCGCGCGATGTCGCGATATGGCGCGCCCATCAAATCAACCTACCCATCGTGCTCGGTTCCGCCACGCCCTCGC
>JAXMJU010000243.1:0-20737 GCA_034376265.1 Sulfuritalea sp. | reverse complement strand
GGGCTTTCCTTGTCGCGGCCCTGATTGAAGAAGGCATGGGCGTAGGGGCCGGTGTGGATTTCGCAGACGCGCACGCCGATGCGGGCGGCGGCTTCGACCTGCGCCAGTTCGGCGTCGATGAAGACGCTGGTGACGATGCCGGCATCGCGCAGACGCGCCACCACGTCGCGCAGGCGGGCTTCCTGGCCGGCCACGTCGAGGCCGCCTTCGGTGGTGATTTCGTGGCGGCCTTCGGGCACCAGCATGGCCATCTCCGGTTTCAGCGCGCAGGCGATGCCGACCATCTCGTCGGTGGCCGCCATTTCCAGGTTGAGCTTGATGTGGGTCAGCTCGCGCAGGCGCCGCACGTCGTGGTCCTGGATGTGGCGGCGATCCTCGCGCAAATGCACGGTGATGCCGTCGGCGCCGCCGAGGTGCGCTTCGACGGCGGCCCAGACCGGATCGGGCTCGTGGGTCTTTCTCGCCTCGCGCACGGTTGCCACGTGGTCTATGTTGACGCCTAGTTCGATCATGCTGCCTCCGTATGGCCACCCGCGGGTAAGGGGATGATAGTCACAACTCCTGCAATTCGATGAAAACCCGCCGCGATTGCAGCGGCTTGCCGCCCAGATGATGCGCGATCAAAGTCCGCATCAGTTGCCGGCTTTCGAGCCGCGTGCGCGGATCGGCGTAGTCGTCGGCCGCCATGTCGAGCAGGGTCTTGCCGCGCAGGCGCGGCGCCGTGTCGCCAGCGCCAACTCTTGCCACCGGGCCGCGTTCGATGAGGAAGGCGTACTCCAGCTCCGCCGCCACCGGCAGGCCGCTGTCGACGTCGACGTCCAGCGTCAGACCGTAGCCGAGTTCCTTCAACAAGGTCTTCTCGAAGCGCCGCAGTTCCGGCGCGTCGGCGCCGCCCGCGGCCAGGGCGTAAAGGGCTGCGGCATAGGCGTCGAACAGCGCGGCGTGGGCATCCTCGCGCGGCAGCATCTTCAGCAGCAATTCATTCAGGTAATAGCCGAGCAGCAGACAGCGCCCGCCCAGCAGCGGCATGCCGCCGAGCCATTCGGCGCGGGCCAAAGTCTTCACTTCGCCGCCGCCGAACCAGCCCAGCTCCAGCGGCTGGAAGGACATCAGCAGGCCGCGCATGGCCGAACGCGGGCGCCGCGCCCCGCGCGCCAGCAGCGGCACGCGGCCATGCTCGCGGGTGAACACGTCCACCACGAGACTGGTCTCGCTGTAGGGATGCAGGTGCAGGACATACGCCGCCTGCCCATCGACGCGTTTACTCACGACCTCAGTCGTAACCCAAACTCTTCAGCGCGCGCTCGTCGTCGGCCCAGCCGCCCTTGACCTTGACCCAGGTCTCGAGCCAGACCTTGCCGCCGAACAGGGTTTCCATTTCCTTGCGCGCGTCGGTCGAAATGCGCTTCATGCGCTCGCCGCCCTTGCCGATGACGATGGCGCGGTGCCCGGCGCGGTCGACGATCACCGCGGCGTGGATGCGGCGCAGATCGCCTTCCTGTTCGAACTTCTCGATCTCGACGGCGATGCCGTAGGGCAGTTCTTCGCCGAGATTGCGGAACAGCTTCTCGCGCAGGATTTCGGAGGCCATGAAGCGTTCGGAGCGGTCGGTGATGTCGTCGGCATCGAACACCGGCGGCCCTTCCGGCAGATAGCGCGCCACGGTGCTGAGCAGTTCGTCGGTGCCGATGCCCTTCTCGGCCGACAGCGGCACCAGCTCGGCGAATTCATGCAATGCGGATACCTTGGCGATGAAGGGCAGCAGTTCCTTCTTGTCGGTCAGGCGGTCGATCTTGTTGATCACCAGCACGACCGGCGTACCTGCCGGCAGCATGCGCAGGATCTCGGCTTCGCCGTTGCCCCAGTTGCCCGCTTCGACCACCAGCAGGATCACGTCGACATCGGCGAAAGTCGAAGTCACGCTGCGGTTCATCAGGCGGTTCAGCGCGTTCTTGTGGGTCATCTGGAAACCCGGCGTATCGACGAAAATGAACTGGGCATCGTCGGTGGTCAGCACGCCGTGAATGCGATGGCGCGTGGTCTGCGCCTTCTTCGAGGTGATGCTGACCTTGGCGCCGACCAGGCGATTGGTCAGGGTCGATTTGCCGACGTTGGGCCGGCCGATGACGGCCAGATAGCCGGTGCGGAATGCTGGGTTCATGATTTGATCTCGGCTATGGCGCGCTGCGCGGCCTGCTGTTCGGCGATGCGCCGGCTGCTGCCGGTGCCGGTGCTGCGTATGCCCAGATCGGCCACCAGGCATTCGATCTCGAACTGCTGGGCATGTGCCTCGCCGCGGGTCGCCAGCAGCGTGTAGCGCGGCAACGGCAGATGCCGCCCCTGGAGGATTTCCTGCAGGGCGGTTTTCGGATCCTTGCCGCTGTCATTGGGATCGATGCGCGTCATGGCCGGCTCGTACAGATGCTCGATGACGCGGCGCACGGCATCGAAGCCGGCATCGACGTAGATCGCGCCGAACAGCGCTTCCAGTGCATCGGCGAGAATCGAGGGACGCCTGGCGCCGCCGCTCTTCAACTCGCCCTCGCCCAGCTGCAGCAGCTCGCCGAGGCCCAAACCCCGCGCGATCTCGGCCAGGGTTTCCTGCCGCACCAGGCTGGCGCGCAAGCGCGAAAGTTCGCCTTCCTTGAGTGCGGCAAAACGCTGGTAAAGGGCAGCCGCGACGACGCAGTTGAGCAGGGAGTCGCCGAGGAACTCCAGGCGTTCGTTGTGCGAGGAACCGAAACTGCGATGGGTCAGCGCCTGGCGCAGCAACTCCGGCCGGCCAAAGCCGTGACCCAGGGCCGCCTCCAGGCGCTGTGGCTTCATTACTTGGCGCTGCTGCCCTCGAAATCGAAGACCAGGCTGGCGTTGCCGAACAGCGGTACCTTTTTCGAATAGGCGAAGGTGATCACCAGTTCGCCGCCTTCCTTCGTAATCTCGATATCCTCCGGCGGAATGCTCTTGACATCATCCATGTCGGCACGCCTGCCGTAGGCCGCCCTCACCTGCGCCACGGTCGCCTCCTTGAGGCTGTTGTCGCCGGCGGTACCCTTGATCGCCTTGACCGCGTTGCCGTATTCGATCCAGGGCGGCAAGGCCTTCATCGCCAGCAGGGCGACCAGGCCCAAGCCGACGCCGATGAGCACCATACCGTTCAGGCTGAGTCCACGCTGAAATTTCATGTTTGCCCCTAGTTGAACGAGCCGATCCGTTTCAGATCGGAAAAATTGAACCAGATGAAGAACGCCTTGCCGACCAGGTTTTCGTCGGGAACGAAGCCCCAGAAACGGCTGTCCTGCGAATTGTCGCGATTGTCGCCCATCATGAAATAGTGCCCGGGCGGAACCTCGCAACTCACGCCCTCACTATTGTAGTGACATTTGTCGGCGTACGGAAAGCGCACGCTTTGCTGCACGAAGGATGGCGCGTCGGCCTCGACCAGGATTTGATGATCCACGCTGCCCAGGGTTTCGACGAAGCGCGGGGTGTAGAACAGGCGGTCGCGATCGAGGTAATCGTCGGTTTTCTTCTGCACGATTTCCTTGCCGTTTACGCTCAGCTTCTTGTTGCGATAGACCACCTTGTCGCCCGGCAAGCCGACCACGCGCTTGATGTAGTCGAGGGACGGATCCGGCGGATAGCGAAACACCACCACGTCCCCGCGCTGCGGCGAATTGAGCGCAACGACCTTCTTGTTGAGCACCGGCAGGCGCACGCCATAGGTGTATTTGTTGACCAGGATGAAATCGCCCACCAGCAGGGTCGGAATCATCGATCCCGAGGGAATCTTGAAGGGCTCGACGAGAAACGAGCGGAGCAGGAAAACCGCGAGAATGACGGGGAAGAAACTGCCGCCGTATTCGACCCACCACGGATCCTTGGCGTCCGCCGGGCGCTTCTTGCTGGCCCAGAAATAATCGAAGGCCCAGACGATGCCGGTGGCCACCACGAGTATGAAAAGTATTAGTGCAAAGTTCATTTGTCACCCACTCGCAACACCGCGAGAAAAGCCTCCTGCGGAATTTCGACACTGCCGACCTGCTTCATGCGCTTCTTGCCGGCCTTCTGTTTTTCCAGCAACTTCTTCTTGCGCGTGATGTCGCCGCCGTAGCACTTGGCCAGCACGTCCTTGCGCATGGCCTTGACGTTCTCGCGGGCGACGATGGTCGAGCCGATCGCGGCCTGGATCGCGACGTCGTACATCTGGCGCGGAATCAGCTCGCGCATCTTGGCCGCCAGTTCGCGACCGCGATACGGTGCGTTGGCGCGATGCACGATCAAGGACAGGGCGTCCACCTTGTCGCCGTTGATCAGCACGTCGAGCTTGCACACGTCGGCCGCGCGGTACTCCTTGAATTCGTAGTCGAGCGAAGCATAGCCGCGCGAGACGGATTTCAGCTTGTCGAAGAAATCCATCACCACTTCGGCCATCGGCATGTCGTAGGTCAGCTGCACCTGGCGGCCGTGGTAGGCCATGTTGACCTGTGAGCCGCGCTTGCTCTCGCACAGCGTAATCACCGATCCGAGGTATTCCTGCGGCACGAAAATCTTGGTGGTGATGATCGGCTCGCGGATTTCCTCCATCTTCTGCACTTCCGGCAGCTTGGCCGGGTTTTCCACCTGAATGGTGGTTCCGTCGCGCATCAGGACTTCATACACCACCGTCGGCGCGGTGGTGATCAGGTCCTGGTCGAACTCGCGTTCCAGCCGCTCCTGCACGATTTCCATGTGCAAGAGGCCGAGGAAGCCGCAGCGGAAGCCGAAGCCGAGCGCCTGCGACACTTCCGGCTCGTAGTGCAGCGAGGCATCGTTGAGCTTGAGCTTCTCCAGCGAGTCGCGCAGGCTGTCGTACTGGTTGGATTCGATCGGATACAGCCCGGCGAAGACCTGCGACTTGATTTCCTTGAAGCCGGGCAGCGCCTCCGCGGCGCGGCGATCGGCGATGGTGACGGTGTCGCCCACCTTGGCGGCATCGAGTTCCTTGATGCCGGAGATGATGAAGCCGACCTCGCCGGCGCGCAATTCGGCGCGGGCCACCGACTTCGGCGTGAATACCCCGACCTGTTCGCACAGATGCTGCGAGCCTTCCGCCATCAGCAGTATCTTGTCCTTGGCACGCAGGGTGCCGTCCACCACGCGCACCAGCATCACGACACCGACGTAGTTGTCGAACCAGGAGTCGATGATCAGGGCCTTCAGCGGCGCTGCCGGGTTACCCTTGGGCGGCGGGATGCGGGCGATCACGGCTTCCAGCACGTCATCGACGCCGAGGCCGGTCTTGGCCGAACAAAGAATCGCGTCGGTCGCGTCGATGCCGATCACATCCTCGATTTCCTGCCGCGCGTTGTCCGGGTCGGCCGCCGGCAGGTCGATCTTGTTCAGCACCGGCACCACATCGACACCGAGTTCGATCGCCGTGTAGCAGTTGGCCACGGTCTGCGCCTCGACGCCCTGCGAGGCGTCGACCACCAGCAGTGCGCCCTCGCAGGCGGACAGCGAGCGACTGACTTCGTAGGAGAAATCGACGTGTCCCGGCGTGTCGATCAGGTTCAGGTTGTAAATCTTGCCGTCGCGCGCGGTGTAGCTGAGCGCCGCGGTCTGGGCCTTGATGGTGATGCCGCGCTCGCGCTCGATATCCATCGAGTCAAGCACCTGCGCTTCCATCTCGCGGTCCGACAGACCGCCGCAGCGATGGATGATGCGGTCGGCCAGGGTGGATTTGCCGTGGTCGATATGGGCGATGATGGAGAAGTTGCGGATGTGATCCATGGGGTCAACAAAAAAGGCGCTCATTCAAGCTCTTGAGCACCTTGGAGACTTAAAAAGCAAGGGGCGGATTTTAGCCTAAAGCACCCAAATACTCACGCACTTTCGCGGCGTCGAGGAAGTAGTGGCAGAGTTCCCGGCCCTCGCCATCGGCCAGCAGCGGCACCAGTTCGTCGTACTTCGCTTCGAGGGCCGGATCGGCATCGACATCGAGCACCTCGATATCGAAAAACGGCACGTCCGGCTCGCTGCGCAGGATTTCCAGCGCAGCGAGCATGTCGTGGCACAGATGGCAATAGTTGCGGCTGAACAGCCGCAACTGCGGCGGCTTACTTATCGGATGGCCCCTTGAGGGCGATGAAGGTCTGCGCATCGCCACGCCGCACCAGCAGGGTCATGGCGCCCCCCTTCTCGACGCCCTGCAGCATGTCGTTGAACTGCGCAAGCGACTTGATGTCGATCTGGCTGCCCTTGACGATCGCCGAGAGGATGATGTCGCCGGAGCGAAGTTCGGAACGCGCGCCGCCGCTCTTGACGTCCTCGACGATCAAGCCGTGCTGGATGCCCAGTGCCCGCTTCTGCTCCGCGTTCGGCACCGCCAGCACCAGTCCGAGCCGGTTGGCTGCCTGGGGTTCGGCCGGCCTGCCGTTGCGGCCGGCAAGCCGCGTCTTGTCGTCTTCCTCCGCCAGTTCGCCGACCGTGATACCGAGGTCGCGAGTGGCGCCCTTGCGCCAGACCTGCACCACCGACTTGCTGCCGGGTCGGGTGGATCCCACCATGCGCGGCAGGTCGGCGGACTCGCTCACCACCCGGCCGTCGAACTTGAGGATGATGTCGCCGATCTCGATCCCCGCCTTGTCAGCCGCCGAGCCCTTTTCGACCGAGGCGACCAGCGCGCCCTGCGGCTTGCCGAGATTGAAGGACTCCGCCAGTTCCTTGCTGACCTCCTGGATGCCGATGCCGAGGCGGCCACGGCTGACCTTGCCCTTGGACTTGAGCTGGTTCTGGATGTCGATCGCCAGATCGATCGGAATCGCAAAGGACAGGCCCATTGATCCGCCGGAACGGGAATAGATCTGCGAATTGATGCCGATCACCTCGCCCTTCAGGTTGAACAGCGGCCCGCCCGAGTTGCCCGGATTGATCGCCACATCGGTCTGGATGAAGGGCACATAATTCTCGTGCGCCAGCGAGCGCCCCTTGGCGCTGACTATGCCGGCGGTGACGGTGTTCTCGAAGCCGAAGGGCGAGCCGATCGCCACCACCCATTCGCCGACCTTGAGCTTGACCGAATCGCCCAGCTTGGCCACCGGCAGATTGCTGGCTTCGATCTTGATCAGCGCCACGTCTGTGCGCTTGTCGGCACCCAGCACCTTGGCCTTGAACTCGCGCTTGTCGGTGAGCTTGACCAGCACTTCGTCGGCCCCGTCGACCACATGCGCATTGGTCAGGATATGGCCGTCGGCACTGACGATGAAGCCTGAACCCAGCGAACGGTTCTTGAATTCCTGCGGTACGCCGGGATGATTCGGAATCTGCCCTGGGAAGAAGCGGCGCAGCAACTCCTGCGTTGCGTCGTCGCCATCGAAGGGAAACTGCGGACCGCCGCGGCGCCCCTTGATAACCTGGGTCGTACTGATATTGACTACCGTGGCGCCCTGTTTTTCGACCAGTTCGGTAAAGTCGGGCAGATCGCGGGCGTGTGCCTGCAAGGGCAGCGCGGCACAACACGCCAGCGCGAGAGAGACGACAAATTTCTTCATGATTGCTCCTTGAATCGTACTTCCCTAGTCTGAACCTGCAACGAATACAGACTACCTTCGCGCCGCGCACGCATTTCATTCCGGCGCAACAAAACGAGACCGCCGCCGAGACCCGCCAGCGTCCCCATCATGGCTCCTGCATCGCCGGCCAGCGACTGCCCGACGGCTGCCCCGGCGATCGCCAGCAGCAAGGGCAGCACATAGGACATCAGCGACGCGCGCCACAGGGTGCCGCCGGCTACGGTCAGTTGCACGCGATCCCCCACGCGCGCGCCGATCGAATTGGCCATCTGGTAGCGGCGCGGCGCGGCGCTCAATCCGAGCAGGCCGGTCTGGCAGGCGTCTGCAGTCTTGCAGTTGCCACAACTGGGGGCGCGCCCGGGTACTTCAACCCAGACCTCCTCGCCGGATACGGCCACGACCACCGCTTCGCACTGGTTCATTTGCGTCGCCGTTCGATGCCGTCGCCGAGGCGTCTGACGGCCAGCGCCGGCACCTCGCCCATGACCACCACCCGATGATCGCCCAGTTGGCGCCGGTACACATTGACCGGACCCAGCGTGGCCACCGTCTCGGCGTCGCCGGCCGAGCCGCCGGGCTCGATGAATACCGAGATCGACGCCAGGCCATCGGAGAACACCACGTGCAGGCTTTCCGGATGCTCGGGAGCCGTCTGCCGCTTCATCGACACCACTTTGCGAAAGCCCGGCAGCAGGGTGCGAAACATCCAGTCCATGTCGTCCGCCTTGAGCTCCGTCGTCCTTACCTGCTGTACCCGCACCTGTTCAGTATCGAAACGCGGCTGCAGCGCCCCATGTTCGAGCGGGCCGCCGATCTTGACCTCGGTGAACACGAAGGACTCCAGCGTCTCGCCGCGCGCGTCGACCAGGTTGGCCTTCAGCAGCAAACCGCTGGCCGCATCCATCCAGAACTCGTGGCCATAGCGCAAGTCGTCGCGCGGCTGCAGCAATACCGCGCGGCTCTTCAGCCCCGCGACACGCCCTTGTCCGCCGCTGCGAATGGCATAGTGCTCCGGCAGACCGACCAACCCGGCTGGCAGAAGGGCCGGGAATCCGCGCCCGGTGGCGCGGTTCTCGATGATGACCAGCTTCTCTTCCGGGAAAAAGCACTTTACTTCGCCGCCGGCGCGGATCACCTCGCGCGGGCTGCCGTCGAGGGCCTCGATGCGCTCGAATTCAATGCCATCCCGCAGCGAATGCGCAATGCGCGAGATGTCGACCTTGCCGCCGCTGCGATAGACGAAAGTGCCGCTGTAGGTCAGCTCCCGCGACCCTTGCGCGATACGCTGCAAAGAGGCCAGTCCATCGTCGGCCAAGGCCGGGACGGGAAGCAGCAGGACGGTGGACAGGAGCAGCAGCGAGGTGCGGACAAACGCCATCAGCGACCCTCGCTCGATACGGCAACGGTGCGGATATTGCGCGCACCACCAACCATGGCGCCGGCCGGAGCATAGGCCTGATGTGCCACCAGATACTCCTGCAGCCGCGGCGTCGCCTGCGCCATCACTGCCGCCTTGGTGCCTGCCAGATTGCCGGCGCCGACCGGCACCGCGTCGCTACCGGGGGACAACGCCAGCCAGGCGACGACCGCAACGCCGGCGGCGGACGCCGCCAGCGCCAGAACCGGCCGCTGCCAGTCGGCAGTGGTTCGCCGTGCCGGCGCCATCACCGTGGGCTCGAGTTCGAGCGCCAACATCACGCGTGTCGTGACATCGATGTCGAGTGCCCGTTCATCCCGCAAGGCGGCGCCGATCAATTGGCAATCGCACCATTGGCTGCGCAACTCCTCACTGCGGCGCATCGCCCGCAGCGTTTCGGGAATCTCCTGGTCTTCGAGTTCACCATCCATCAGGGCAGAAATTCGTGTCTTCATGTGTCATCACCATCGTTTATCCGGGGCCGCATCGAGCAGAGGCCTCAATTTCGCCGAAATCGCGTCGCGTGCACGGAAAATCCGCGAACGTACGGTTCCAATCGGGCAGTCCATGACCTTGGCAATTTCCTCGTACGACAGGCCATCTATTTCGCGCAAGACGATCGCCGTGCGCAAATCCTCCGGCAGCGCTTCCATCGCCGCATTCACCGTCTGGCCGATCTGCTTGGTCATCAACAGGCGCTCGGGAGTGTCACTGTCGCGCAGCAGGTCGGCTTCGCCATAGCCTTCCGCCTCCTCGCTGTCCACCCCGGTAGTCGCCGAAGCGCGCCGGCCATGGGTGATCAGCCAGTTCTTTGCGGTATTGACGCCAATCCGGTACAGCCAGGTATAAAAAGCGCTGTCGTTGCGAAAACCCGGCAAGGCCCTATAAGCTCGAATGAAACTGTCCTGAACAATATCCTCCACCTCGGCTGAATCACGCACCATGCGCGAAATCAGACGTGCAAGCTTGCGCTGGTACTTGGCGACCAGCAGGCCGAAAGCCTGTTTGTCACCCGCCTGCACACGCTCGACCAGTATCCGGTCTGCTTCGCGATCTCCCATGGGCTTTGCCGTTTATTCTCGCCAGATAAATTGCGCGGCTTCACTTTGGCCGCAAGCGAGTATAACAAGCCACTCAGCCCACATTCGTCACCGTTCCGGCTGTTGCAGTTCAGCCGTTGCCGACAATGACCGGGGCCTGTGCAAATAGTTCCACACTCCGAGCAGTGATATAGTCCCGCCCCATGAATTCAGCCGCCATTCAGCATTTCGACGTCCTCATCATCGGCAGCGGCCTGGCCGGACAGTCGCTGGCCTTGCGGCTCGCGGACAGCCGCCGGGTGGCCCTGGTCACCAAAAAAATGCTGGCAGACTCGGCCTCGGCCTGGGCCCAAGGCGGTATCGCGGCAGTTCTCGACCCCGCCGATACGATCGACGCCCACGTCAGCGATACCTTCACGGCCGGCGCCGGCCTCTGCGATCCGACGGCCACCCGCTTTGTGGTCGAGCATGGCCGCGAGGCCATCGACTGGCTGATCGCACGCGGCGTTCCCTTCACGCCCGACGATTCCTCGTTGGGCTTTCACCTGACACGCGAAGGCGGCCACGGCCAGCGCCGCATCATCCATGCCGCCGACGCGACCGGCACCGCCGTGCAGGAGACCCTGACCGAGCTGGTGAGGAAGCACCCCAATATCACCGTCATGGAACGGCACATCGCGGTCGACCTGATCACCGCGGCCAAGCTCGGCCTGCCGCGCAATCGCTGCCTCGGCGCCTATGTGCTGGATATCGCCCGCGACCGAGTGCTGACCCTGGGTGCCAGCCACACGGCGCTGGCCACCGGCGGCGCCGGCAAGGTCTATCTCTACACCACGAATCCCGACACGGCCACCGGCGATGGCGTGGCCATGGCCTGGCGTGCCGGCTGCCGTGTGGCGAACATGGAGTTCATCCAGTTCCATCCGACCTGCTTGTATCACCCGCACGCCAAGTCCTTCCTGATTTCCGAAGCCCTGCGCGGCGAGGGCGGCCTGTTGCGCCTGCCCGACGGCACGCGCTTCATGCCCGACCATGACAGCCGCGCCGAACTCGCGCCGCGCGACATCGTCGCCCGTGCGATCGACTTCGAAATGAAGCGCCATGGCCTGGACTGCGTGTTTCTCGACATGACGCACAAGTCGGCGGACTTCCTCAAGGATCACTTTCCGACCATCCTGGCGCGCTGCCTGCAACTGGGAATCGATATCACTCGCGAACCCATTCCGGTGGTGCCAGCGGCCCATTACACCTGCGGCGGCGTGGTCACCGATCTGGCCGCGCGCACCGATCTGAACGGGCTCTATGCGATCGGCGAAGCCACCTTCACCGGCCTGCACGGCGCCAATCGGCTGGCCTCCAATTCGCTGCTCGAATGCGTGGTGTTTTCCGCCGCGGCGGCGCAGGACATCCTCGCCGCGCCGGTGGAGCCGCTGCCGCATCTGCCGCAATGGGACGAGAGCCGGGTCCGCGACGCCGACGAGGAAATCGTCATCTCCCACAACTGGGCGGAACTGCGCCGCTTCATGTGGGACTACGTCGGCATTGTGCGCACCAACAAACGGCTGGAACGCGCCCTGCACCGTATCCGCCTGCTGGAAAAGGAAATCGACGAGTACTACGTGAACTACCGGGTGGGCAACGACCTCATCGAGTTGCGCAACCTGGTGCTGACGGCTCACCTGATCGTCAAAAGCGCGCTGCGCCGTCACGAAAGCCGCGGACTCCACTTCAGCCGCGACTACCCGGAAACCCTGCCGCGCGCGCTGGACACGGTACTTCACCCGCGCTAGACCCGAGCGCGCAGCGCTTCAGGCCGGATTCGCCGCTGTCGAGCGCCAGCGCAGCCAGAGCCGCAACTGGCGAAAATCTTCCGCGCTCAGGCTGTCTCCGGGCAGCGTCAGCGCGCGCAAGCGGCCATGTTGCCGATACAACAGCACGATCAGGAAGGACAGCACCAGCGTGTGAGGATGCACCGTGGCCTCGCTCGCCGTGCCGTCAGCGTCAACTGTCTGCAAGCGTCCGTCGCCACCGAGCATCAGAGCCGCGACCGGCAGCAGCCGGCGCAGGCGCGCCAGGGACGCGCCGAGCAACAGCAGGAGCAGCGCCGCCAGCCACGACGGGACATGGCTGGCCAGCACCGCGGCCGCGGCGGCGAGATGGGCCAGCGACTGGACGAGCAGCAGCCGGCGCGACGACTTGACGGAAACAGAACGGGCGGCGACCGGCTTCATCGCCCGGCGGGCCTAACGCTCATGGCTTCGATGACCCACCCCACATCATGAAACACCGCGACGTCGTAGGGCCTCACGCTGGCAAATGGGCCCGCCCCTCCCGTCCTCCCCTCACGGGGAGGCTATCAGTTGGCTCGCTGCGCTCGGTCCTGACACAGCGCGCTTGGCAACGAATTTCACGTTAAATGCGGCGGAAGACCAGTGAGCCGTTGGTGCCGCCGAAACCGAAGTTGTTCTTCAGCGCCACATCGATCTTCATCGGCCTGGCGGTATTGGCGCAGTAGTCCAGATCGCACTCCGGATCTTGGTTGAAGATGTTGATGGTTGGCGGCGATATCTGGTGATGGACCGCTAGCACCGTGACCACCGATTCGAGGCCGCCGGCGCCGCCCAGCAAATGGCCGGTCATCGACTTGGTCGAATTCACCACCAGCTTCTTCGCCGCATCGGCGCCGAAGGCCAGCTTGATCGCTTCGGTCTCGTTCTTGTCACCGAGCGGGGTCGAGGTGCCGTGGGCATTGACGTAGTGCACCTGATCGGGATTGACACCGGCATTCTTCAGCGCATTGACCATGCTCCGCCGCGGTCCGTCGGTGTCCGGCGCGGTCATGTGGTAGGCGTCGCCGCTCATGCCGAAACCGGCCAGTTCGGCGTAGATTTTTGCGCCGCGCGCCTTGGCGTGCTCGTACTCTTCGAGCACCATCACGCCCGAGCCTTCACCGAGCACGAAGCCGTCGCGATCCCGATCCCAGGGCCGGCTCGCCGTCGCCGGATCGTCGTTGCGCGTGGACAAGGCCTTGGCCGAACCGAAGCCGCCCACCGCCAGCGGCGTGGTCGTGGCTTCGGCGCCGCCGCAGACCATCACGTCGGCATCGCCGTACTCGATCATGCGCGCGCTGATTCCGATTGCATGAAGGCCCGTGGTGCACGCCGTGACCACTGCAATGTTCGGCCCCTTCAGACCCAGCATGATCGAGAGGTTGCCCGAGATCATGTTGATGATGGTGCCGGGAATGAAGAACGGCGAAATCTTGCGCGGCCCGCCGCCCAGATAATCGTTGTGCGTGTCCTCGATCATCGGCAGGCCGCCGATGCCCGAACCTATGTTCACGCCGATGCGATCGGCGTTTTCGACACTGACCTCGATCCCCGAATCGCGGAAGGCCTGGATGCCGGCCGCCATGCCGTAATGGATGAAGGTATCCATCCGACGCGCTTCCTTGGCCGACAGATAGGCGGCAACATCGAAACCCTTCACTTCACCCGCGATGCGCGCCGCAAAGGCCGATGCATCAAAGCGGGTGATCGGCCCGATGCCGCTCTTGCCGGCAGTCAGGTTGCTCCAGGCTTCTGGAACGCTATTCCCAACCGGCGAGACCAAGCCCAGACCGGTGACGACCACACGGCGTCGCGACAAGATGAACTCCGAAAAAAATTGGAACGGGTTTGAAATTACTTCTTGATATTGGCGTTGACGTAGTCAATCGCCTGTTGCACGGTGGTGATCTTTTCTGCGTCCTCGTCGGGAATCTCGCACTCGAACTCCTCTTCCAGCGCCATGACCAGTTCGACCGTGTCGAGCGAATCGGCACCGAGATCGTCCACGAAATTGGATTCGTTCTTGATGTCGGCCTCATTGACGCCCAGTTGCTCGGCGACGATCTTCTTGACGCGTAGTTCGATGTTCTCCATCTTGAAACTCCTTCCCTATGTTGTTCGGGTGGTAAAAACCTGCTTATTTTAACAAAAACACCGGCTCCCTCGCGGGTTTGACATCCGGTCAAGCCATGTACATGCCGCCGTTGACATTCAGTGTGCTGCCCGTGATGTATCCGGCGCGCTGCGACGCCAGAAACGCCACGGTTGCGGCGATCTCGTCGGGCTGCCCGAGACGGCCCAACGGAATTTTGCCGAGCAGGGCATCGCGCTGCGCCTCGGGCAGCGCGCGCGTCATGTCGGTGTCGATGAAGCCCGGCGCTACGCAGTTCACCGTGATGTTGCGGCTGCCAAGTTCCTGCGCCAGCGCGCGGCTCATGCCGGCGACGCCGGCCTTGGCCGCGGCGTAATTGGCCTGGCCCGGATTGCCGGCTTCGCCGACCACCGAAGTGATGTTGATGATGCGCCCGAAGCGCGCCTTCATCATGCCGCGCATGACCAGCTTGGACAGACGGAACACCGCCTTGAGATTGGTCTCGATGACCAGGTCCCATTCGTCGTCCTTCATGCGCATGGCGAGGTTGTCGCGGGTGATGCCGGCATTGTTCACCAGTATCGAAACCGCGCCGAATTTCTTCTCGATCTCGCCGAGCAGCGCTTCGCAGGCCGCTGCCGCGGTGACATTCGCCGCCGCGCCCCAGCCGGTGACACCGGCTGCATCCAGCACCTTCTGGATCTCGGCCGCTCCCGCATCGGTGGTCGCGGTGCCGATCACGGTCGCGCCCTGCGCTCCCAGTTCCAGCGCAATGGCGCGGCTGAGGCCGCGCGATGCGCCCGTCACCAGTGCCACTTGTCCCTTCAAATCCGCCATATCAAGCCCCTGTTATGTTCCCGGCCGTGCCGGGGACGGTATCCCCTGGTGGGATACCGTCGCCAGCGCCGCATCGACGGCAGCCAGGTCGTTCATGGCAGCGCCATCGAGGCCATCGACACAGCGCTTGACCAATCCGGACAGCACCTTGCCGGGGCCGCATTCGAAAACGTGGGTCACGCCTGCGGCCTGCATCGCCTGCATGGTCTCGACCCAGCGCACCGGTGAGGCCGCCTGGCGCACCAGCGCGTCCCTGATCGCGGCCGGGTCGGCAAGCTGCGCGACGTCGACGTTGTTGATCACCGGAATCCGCGGCGCGGCAAAGCTCACATCCGCCAGACGCGCCTTCAGCGCCTCCGCCGCGGGCTGCATCAGTGTGCAATGGAAGGGCGCCGATACCGGCAGCATCAGGGCGCGCTTGGCGCCTCTGGCCTTGACCAGTTCCGCCGCCCGCTCGACCGCCGCCTTGTGGCCGGCGATCACGGTCTGCTTCGGCTCGTTGAAATTCACCGCCTGCACCACCTGTCCCTGCGCCACCTCGGCGCAGGCTTCGATCACGGCCGCCGCATCGAGTCCCATGACTGCGGCCATCGCACCCTCGCCGGCCGGCACCGCGGCCTGCATGGCCTTGGCGCGCAGTTCGACCAGCGGCACCGCATCCTTCAACTGCAGCACCCCGGCCGCCACCAGCGCCGAATACTCGCCCAGGCTGTGTCCCGCGACCAGGGCCGGCTGCGCGCCACCCTTTTCCAGCCACAGACGATAGACGGCGATACCCGCGGTCAGCATCAGGGGCTGGGTGTTGACGGTCTGGGACAGCGCCTCGGCCGGACCTTCGCTGACCAGTTGCCACAAGTCGCGGCCGAGTGCGGCCGAGGCCTCGTCGAAGGTGGCGCGAATCACCGCCGCGTCGCCGTAGGCCGCCATCATGCCCAGCGACTGCGAACCTTGACCGGGAAACACTAATGCAAATTTCATTTCGCTTCTCTCGTCTTCAGAACTTGAGCAGGGATGCGCCCCAGGTGAAGCCGCCGCCGACACCTTCGAGCAGCAGATGCTGGCCGCGCTGGATGCGACCGGCGCGTACCGACTCGTCGAGCGCCAGCGGAATCGATGCCGCGGACGTATTGCCGTGATGCCCTACGGTCACGATGCAGTTTTCCGGCGCGATATGGAGCCGCTTCGCCGTTGCCTGCATGATGCGCACGTTGGCCTGATGCGGAATCAGCCAGTCCACCTGGGCCGCGGTCATGCCCGCGGTGTCCAGCACTTCGTTGGCGACGTCGACCAGAACCTTGACGGCAAACTTGAACACGGCCTGCCCGTCCATGCGCAGGAAGGGATCGCCGGTGACGACGCCGCCGCAAAGCTGGCCCGGCACCGAAAGGATGCCGTGATGGCTGCCGTCGGCGTGGAAGGCGCTGGACAGCAGGCCCGGCTGGTCTGACGCTTCCAGCACCACGGCGCCCGCGCCGTCGCCGAACAGCACGCAGGTGCCGCGATCCTTCCAGTCGAGGATGCGCGAAAAAACTTCGGCGCCGACCACCAGCGCGCACTTGTGCGAGCCGGAACGAATGAACTTGTCGGCGATCGTCAGCCCATAGACAAAACCGCTGCAGACTGCCTGCACGTCGAAGGCCGCCGCGCCGTTGACGTTGCCCAGCTTGCTTTGCAGCAGGGCCGCCGCGCTGGGGAACACGTAGTCGGGCGTCGAGGTCGCGACGATGATCAGATCGACGTCGGCAGCCGTGCGTCCGGCCGCCTGCAGTGCATGGCGGCTGGCTTCCAGCGCCAGGTCGCTGCTGGTGACGCCCGCCGCAGCCAGATGGCGGCTGCGAATGCCGGTACGCTCGACGATCCATTCGTCCGAAGAATCGAGTCCGTGCGCGGCGATCAAGGCCGCATTGCTGACCGGCTCGCCCGGCAGATAGCTACCAGTACCGCTGATTCGCGTATATATCATCACTCGACTTTCATTAATCGCAGAGAGTCGGCGCAGGCGCGCTCTGCGTACCGGGGATTCCGCTTCGCGGGCCGGCAACGGCTGCCATGCGCGCGGCAATGGCCTCCGGCAGGCGCTGCCGGGCCTCTTCGGCCGCCTTCTCCAGCGCGCAGCGGAACGCCAGCTGGTCGGCCGAGCCATGGCTCTTGACCACGATGCCCTTGAGCCCGAGCAGGCTGGCTCCGTTGTAGCGACGCGGATCGAAGCGCTGGCGAAACGACTTCAGCACGGGCATCGCGACCAGGGCCGCCAGTTTGGTGAAAATGTTGCGTGAGAACTCTTCCTTGAGTCCGCCGCCTATCATGTGGGCCAGGCCCTCGGCTGCCTTCAGGGTGACATTACCGACAAAGCCATCGCACACCACGACGTCGGCCGTGCCCTTGAAGATGTCATTGCCTTCGACGTTGCCGACGAAATTCAGGTCGGTGGCGCGCAGCAATTCCGCGGCGCGCTTGACGGCGTCGTTGCCCTTGATCGCTTCCTCGCCGATGTTCAGCAGGCCCACGGTCGGCCGCTCCTTGTGTTCCAGCGCCGACACCAGCAGGGAACCCATGATGCCGAACTGCAACAGGTGCTCGGGACTGCAATCGACATTGGCGCCGAGATCCAGCACATAGGTGCTGCCGCGCTGCGACGGCAGGATGGAGCAGATGGCCGGCCGGTCGATGCCGGGCAGGGTTTTCAGCACGAAGCGCGATACCGCCATCAGGGCGCCGGTGTTGCCGGCCGATACCGCCGCATCGGCCGCACCCTGCTTGACCAGATCGACGGCGACGCGCATCGAGGAATCCTTCTTGCCGCGCAACGCACTGGCCACGGCCTCGTCCATCTCGACCACTTCGGAGGCGTGACGGATCGCCAGACGCGCGCCAAATTCGGCAGCCTCGCGCTCCACCTGCGGACGCAAGACCTCCTCGCGGCCGACCAGGATGGCGGCGCAATCGGTGTCATGACGCAGGAATTCAAAAACAGCGGGCAGCGTCACCGACGGACCATGGTCGCCGCCCATGCAATCCACCGCGAGGGTGATCGACATTCCAGGGCTCTTTATGTAAAAACGGCCGGACGCGCAGCGCGCACCCGGCCGGATTCAACAAAGTGGATTATTCGCCCTTGGCCTTTACCACCTTCTTGCCGCGATACACGCCGGACGGCGAGATATGGTGGCGCAGGTGAACCTCGCCCGTGGTCGGCTCGACGGCCAGCGGCGGATTGGTCAGAAAATCATGCGCGCGATGCATGCCGCGCTTGGACGGGGATTTCTTGTTCTGTTGCACAGCCATTTCGCTACTCCTTGATTCAATGCTTCTTAAAATCGGCCAGCGCCGCAAACGGCGATGCTCCATGTCCTGCTGCGTTCGCCAACGGCGATTCGCACTGCTCATGCCGCGGCGCGATAGGCAGCGCCAGCAGCACTTCATCCTCAACCATCGACAGCACCGCCAGCGCCTTTTCGGCTGTTATGGCATCCGCACTGTCATCGACCAGATCGTCGTCCGGCCAATCCTCCCCCGGCGCTATCAGCTGCAATCGGCTGCTGATAGCCAGCGGGAACTTCACACCGCCCAGACATCGCTGGCAACACAGCACCGGCTCGCCTGCGATATCCACTTGCAACCACGACTTACCCGCATCGTCCCGCCATCCTTCCAGCCGAACCGACAGAAAACCTTCGGTTGTGACCAGAACGTCTGCCAAGCGCGGCAATTCATCCAGGCGGACGCTGCGCTCCAGCACACCGCCGCTGCGCGCGAATTCAAGGCAATCGAGAACTGTTCCGGCAATCGAATCAGACACAGTCAAGCGCTCGCGCGACACAAACAGTGAATGCTATCATGTTCGACCCTCCTTTTTCAAGCCTGAAACATGCCTCGCCAGCTCGTTCTTGCCTCAACCTCGCCCTTCCGCCGCGAACTTCTGACGCGCCTGCAGCTTCCCTTCGAAACCGTTGCGCCGGACACCGACGAGTCGGCCCTGCCCGGAGAAGCACCCGCGGCCACTGCAACGCGCCTGGCCGAGGCCAAGGCCCGCGCCGTCGTGCAGCGCTATCCCGACGCGCTGATCATCGGCTCCGACCAGGTCGCGGCTCACGGCGACGAACGCTTCGGCAAACCGGGGAGGCGGGAGAATGCCATCGCCCAACTGCGCCTGATGCGTGGAAAAGAAGTGGTCTTCCATACCGGATTGTGCCTTCTCGACAGCCTGAGCAACCGGGTGCAAGTCTCCTGTGTGGACACCCATGTCGGCTTTCGCGAACTCAGCGAGGCCGAAATCGCAGCTTATCTGGACAAGGAAGACGCGCTCAACTGCGCCGGCAGCGCGAAGTCCGAAGGACTGGGAATCTCCCTGCTCAGCTACCTGCGCGGGGACGACCCCAATGCCCTGGTCGGCCTGCCTCTGATCGCCTTGTGCACCATGTTGCGCGCCGCCGGCGTGTCACTGCCGTGATGCGCAAGCCGCTCTAACCGATGGCCGGCATGCTCTGGCTGCTGCCGGTCGCCCTCGGCGACACGCCATGGGAGAACTGCCTGCCGGCGGCGACCCGTGACGCAGCCTGCCGCCTGACCCATTTCATCGCGGAAAACGCCAAAACGGCGCGCGCCGAACTCAAGCGCATCGGCCATCCGCGGCCCCTGCGCGAACTGGCCATCGAACAACTGTCCGAAGCCCCCACCGCCGCCGACATCGAACGCCTGCTGGCGCCGCTGCGTGCGGGTCACGATATCGGCCTGATGTCCGAAGCCGGCTGCCCGGCGGTGGCCGATCCCGGCGCCTTGCTGGTGCGCCGCGCCCATGAACTGGGCGTTACGGTCAAGCCCCTGGTCGGCCCCTCCTCGCTGCTGTTGGGGCTGATGGCCTCCGGACTTGACGGCCAGCGCTTCGCCTTTCATGGCTACCTGCCGGCACGCGATCCCGAGCGCAGCCGCCGCATCGTGGAACTCGAAGGCGAGTCGACGCGCCTGCGGCAAACTCAGATATTCATCGAAACGCCCTACCGCAATCAGGTCTTGTTCAACGCCCTGCTGCTGGCCTGCAGACCGCAGACGCGCCTCTGCCTGGCGACCGACCTGAGCCTCCCCAGCGAACAGATCGCCACGCGCCGCATTGCGGAGTGGAAGGCGACTGCAGCGCCACAACTGGACAAGCGCCCCACCGTGTTTCTGCTGCTCGCCGACTGAGGATCTGTCGACGACCCGCGGCGGCTAAGCGCCCACGGTCACCCGTGCCGGTCCATCCTCCAGGCGCCCGACCACCGCGGCCGCGGCAAAGCCTTCGGCGCGGAACATCGCCAGCACGGCCTCGACCGCCGTCGGATCGCAGGCCACCAGCAGGCCGCCGCTGGTCTGCGGATCGGTCAGCAGGGCACGCTGCATGAGCGTGATCGCGGCGTCCAGCGTCACGTCGTCACCGTAAGCGGTCCAGTTGCGCGCCGAGGCGCCAGTGATGTAGCCGGCCGTCGCCAGTTGCTCCACCTCGGCCAGCATGGGAATCGCCGCCATGTCGAGGAATGCCGTGAGCTGGGCGCCGCGACACACTTCCAGCAGGTGGCCGAGCAGGCCGAAGCCGGTGATGTCGGTCAGGGCATGCACGGTATCGAGATTGGCCAGTTGCCTGCCCGGCGTGTTGAGCTGGGTGGTGCTGGCGATCATCGCGGCATAACCCGCCACATCCAGCGCCCCCTTCTTCAGCGCCGCCGACAAGACGCCGACGCCGAGCGGCTTGCCGAGGATCAGCAGGTCGCCGGTGCGCGCCCCGGCGTTGGTCTTGACCTTGTCGGGATGCACCAGGCCCATCACCACCAGGCCATAGATCGGTTCGACGGAATCGATGGTATGGCCGCCGGCGATCGGAATGCCGGCGGCGGCGCAGACGCTCTCGCCCCCTTCGAGGATCTTGCCGATGATCTCGATCGGCAGCTTGTCGATCGGCATGCCGACCAAGGCCAGCGCCATGATCGGCGTGCCGCCCA
>JAXMJU010000242.1:0-3481 GCA_034376265.1 Sulfuritalea sp. | reverse complement strand
TTCACCCACGATGGTGACGCCCAGAATGCGGTCTTTGCCGGGCACCGTCAGCACTTTGACAAACCCATATGCCGTGCCGTCAGCAATGGCGCGGTCGAGGTCGTCGATGCCGTACTTTGTTACCTCGTAGGGGATGTTTTTTTCCTTGGCATCTTGTTCATTGAGACCGACGCGCGCCACGTCGGGCTCAATAAAGGTGGCCCAGGGCACCACCGAATAGTCCACCTTGAACTTCTTGAAGTCGCCAAACAGCGCATTCACTGCGGCATACCAGGCCATGTGCCCTGCGGTGTGGGTGAATTGGTAGGGGCCGGCGACGTCGCCCGCGGCGTAGATGTTCGGGTAATTGGTCTGCAGGAATTCGTTGGTATCGACCGTGCGGCCGGTCGTGACGCCGATCTCTTCGAGGCCGTAGCCCTTCAGGTTGGCGACGCGGCCCACCGCAACCAGCACCGCATCGAAGGGGATGCGCATCTCGCGCCCTTCATTTTCCGCAATCAGGATTTTCTCGCCGTTCTCGATGACGAACTGTTTGGCCTGATGCTTCAGCAGCACGCTTATGCCTTCGGCGCGAAAGCGTGCGGCGACCAGCGCCGAGACTTCCACATCTTCGCGGATCATCAGCCGCGGCAGCATCTCGACCTGCGTGACCTGGCTGCCGAAGCGGGCGAAGGCCTGCGTCAGCTCGCAACCGATCGGCCCGCCGCCCAGCACCACCAGGCGCCTGGGCAGTTCGCGCAGGGCCCAGATCGTGTCGGAGGTCAGGTAGCCGACCTCGTCGATGCCGGGAATCGGCGGCACGAAGGGCCGCGCGCCGGCGGCGATGACGATGCTGCGCGTGCTCATGCGCTCGGTGGCGCCGTCCTCGCGCGTGATCTCGACTTCCCAGGGCGAGACGATGCGCGCCGCGCCTGCGACCACATCGACGCCGAGGCCGCGGTAGCGCTCGGCGGAATCGTGTGGTTCGACTTGGCGGATGACGCGCTGCACGCGTTCCATGACCTCGCCGAATGAAAAGTTGGCGCTGGCGCTACGGCAACCGAACTCATTTGCCCGCGAAACATGCGAGAGGAACTTCGCCGAGCGGATCAGCGCCTTGGACGGCACGCAGCCGGTGTTGAGGCAGTCGCCGCCGAGCTTGTGCTTTTCGATCAGGGTGACCTTGGCCTTCACCGCGGCCGCGATGTAGGCCGTGACCAGGCCGGCGCTGCCGCCGCCGATGACCACGAGGTTGCGCTCGAATTTCGCTGGCCGGGTCCAGCGCGCATAGACCTTGCGCGCCTTGACGGTGTCGACGATTTTCTTCGCGATCAGCGGGAAGATGCCGAGCAGGGCGAAGGAAGCGATCAGGCCGGGCGAGAGGATGCCGGAGAGGCTGTCGATGCCGGCCAGCTGGGTCCCGGCATTCACATACACCAGCGTGCCGGCCAGCATGCCGACCTGGCTGACCCAGTAGAAGGTCGCCGTGCGCATCGGCGTCAGGCCCATCAGCAGGTTGATCACGAAGAAGGGAAAGGCCGGCACCAGGCGCAGGGTGAACAGATAAAAGCCGCCGTCGCGCCGGATGCCATCGTCAATCGCCTGCAGGCGCTGGCCGAAGCGCGCCGCCACCCAGTCGCGCAACAGGAAGCGCGAGGCGAGAAAGGCCAGCGTGGCGCCGAGGCTGGAGGCGAAGGAGACCAGCACCGTGCCCCAGAGCAGGCCGAACACCGCCCCGCCGGCCAGGGTCATCACCGCCGCGCCGGGCAGCGAGAGAGCCGCGACCGCGACATAGCCGGCGAAGAAAATTCCGGCGGCGAGCCAGGGATTCGCCAGACGGTAGTTTTCGATCGCCGCCTGCTGGGCCTTCAGCGCATCGAGGCTGAAGTAACTGCCGAGATCGAGCACAAAATACAAGGTCACGACGATGGCGACGACGGCAAGGACAAGCAGTTTGCGTAATGACATTTAATCTCCCTGGGCAGATGTGTCGAACATTCTTCGGTCTTGCAGCTTGGTCGGGTGATTGCCCGAAAACTTACAGGCTTGCCAATCAGTGCCCGCCTGTAAGGTCCATGTGGACATGTGCGACCAACGAGGATAAACAATCGAGGAGGATACGGAAATGCAACGCGCCACCGTAAGCATCAACAATCATGAAGTTGTCGTGGAATGGACGCCGGCTGCGGCGCGCGAGCTGGCGCGTCGCACGACGCCGCTGATCGTCGAGCTGGAACTCTACTTCTCCTGTCTGGTGAAGAAGTTCGTGCACTTTCGCGAGGACTCGCGGGGCAGGCCGACGGTGGCGGCCGGCGACATGCTGCAACTGTATTTCCGCCCCGTGACCTCGACCGCCTGCAGCCTCGAAACCGCCGCCCGTCTGGGCCGCCAGCCGGAGATGGACATCGACACGCCCGCGACGCGGCGCATCGCCCCCAGGCGGGTCAGTCTCGATCACGCCGGCGGCACCTGGCGCGGCAGCTTCAGCATGTGATCAGGCGGGTTTGTAGCCGCCTACCCAGGTCAGGAAGTTGTCCAGCGGCATCGGCTTCGCCACGACATAGCCCTGCACCAGGTCGCAGCCGTTGCTTCCCAGCCACGTCAGCTCCGCAGCCGTCTCCACCCCCTCCGCGACCACCGACAGGCCCAGCTCGCGGCACAGCAGAACGGTCGAGCGCACGATGGCGGCATTCTTCGCATCGGTATCGACGCCAGCGACGAAGGCACGGTCGATTTTCAGCTCATGCACCGGCAGGGTCTTGACGTAGGCCAGCGAGGCCTGACCCGAGCCGTAGTCGTCGATCGACAGCTTGACGCCGAGCGCAGCCAGCTCGTTGAGATGCAGCAGAGCCAGTTCCGGCTCGTCCATCAGGGCGCTTTCGGTGATTTCCAGGCAAAGCCGGTCGGCCGGCAGCGAGTAGTCATCCAGCAAGCGTCGCACCAGACCGACCAGATCGCGGTTCAACAGATCGAGCGCGGACAGGTTGGCCGAGACCACTGTGGTGATGCCGTCCCGCTGCCAGCGCGCGGCGTCGGCGATCGCCCGCGCCAGCACCCAGGGCGTGATTTCGCGGATGAAGCCGGTCTGCTCGGCAAAGGGGATGAAGCGTCCGGGCGCGATCATGCCCTTGGCCGGATGCCGCCAGCGCACCAGGGCCTCCGCGCTGGCGATGCGCCCTTGCGCCAGGTGCAGCTTGGGCTGGTAGTGCAGCAGGAATTCGCCGTGCGCCAGCGCCTCGCGCATTTCGCCGATCAGCGACAGCTCTTCGTGCGGCGCCTCGCTTTCATTGCCGGTGCTGAAGGCAATGCCTGCATGCCGCCGCTTGGCACCGGCCATCGCCAGGTCGGCGCGGCGCAACAGCGCAGTGTTGCTTTCGCCCTGGCGCGGGTACAGCGCAATGCCGATGCTGGCATCGATGTCGAGGCGCTGGCCATCGACCATCATGGGCGCGTGCAGCGCCGTCAGTACCTGCGCGGCGTGACGCGCCGCCGCCGCCTGGTC
>JAXMJU010000241.1:0-6326 GCA_034376265.1 Sulfuritalea sp. | reverse complement strand
TACCGCCAGCGACCAGGGCAAGGTTTACGGCGATACGCTGGGTTTCACCGGCACCGAATTTTTCGCCGCCGGTCTGAAGAACGGCCAGACCGTAGGCGGGGTCACGCTTGCCAGCAGTGGCGCGGATTCGCTTGCGGGCGTCGCCGGTTCGCCGTATGCGATCACCGCCGGCACCGCCACGGGAGGCAGCTTCAATCCCGCCAACTACAGCCTTACCTATGTGGACGGCGCGCTGACCGTCACACCGCGGCCGCTGACGGTCAGCTTCACGGCGCCGACCAAGACCTACGACGGCAACGCGAGCGCAAGCCTCGGCAGCTATGTGCTGAACAATCTGGCGAACGGCGATTTGCCGGGCCTGGTGGCGACCGCCGCCTATGACAGCCGTGACGTCGGTGCAACGAAGACGGTGAGCTACAGTGGCCTCGCGCTTACCGGAGGCAAGACCGCCGACTACAGCCTGCCCGCGGCGGCTAGCGGCAGCGGCAGCATTGCGCCGCTGGCCAGCGTGGCGTGGACCGGCGGCGCCAGCGGCAACTGGTCGGTGGCGTCGAACTGGGCCGGCAATGCGCTGCCGGATGGCAACAACGTACTTGCCGTCAGCATTCCAGCCGGCACGACAGTCAACTTCGACGCGGCCACTGCCACGACGCAACTCGACAGCCTGACCGTGGGCGGCGGCGGCAGTTTCGTCATGGCCGGCAGCAGCCTCGACATTGCCGCCAGCCTGACGACGCCCGTCTACACCCAGACCGGCGGGGCGCTCAACGGGGCGGGGGAGCTGAATGTCACGCAGAGTTTCGCCAAGAGCGGCGGCAGCCTGGCGCTGGCAGGACCGGTCAATATCACTCAGGCGGCGGGCGCACTAACGCTGAACTACGACTCACCGCTGACACTGGGGGTGGTGAACACGGTCAGCGGCAATATCCTGGTCGATGCCAGTGGCGGCATCTTCACCACCGCATCGCCGGTGACCGCCAACGGCGGGTCGCTGGCCTTCACGGCGCACAGTCCGATCCACGTCGGCAGCGGCGGCCTCTCCGCCACCGCAGACCTGAGCCTGAGCGCGCCGACGCCGTCAGCGGGCAGCACCATCACCCTGGATGGCCCGCTCGCCGCAGGCGGCGCGGTGAATGTATCGGCCTTCGGCGCGATTGCGCAGAATGCCGGCATTCAGGCGCAGACCATCGCGCTGACCAGCAGCAACAACAATATTGTCGTTGCCGACGGCGCCGTGAGCAGTGTTCCGGCCGGCGGCAGCATCAGTTACAGCGCGACTGCCGGCAGCATCACCTCGAGTCCGTCCAACTTTGCCGGCGCGACGCCGGCCCTGGTCGGCTCGGGCGGGACATCGGCAAGCACCACCACCAACACGGCGAGCAATGACATCATTAACGCCGTCACGCAAACCGCGGATGCACTGGCTGACGACCCCGTGACAACAACGACGGCAGCGCCGTCTACCCCCACCGAAACTTTCATCAGCCCCGCCGAGTTGGCCTCGGTCGCGCAGACGACCGGCGGCGAAGCCGGCACCTTTGGCGCAACGTCCGAAACGTCAGTTGGCGCTGACGACACGGCGACCAACCCGCCACCGACGGCGGAAAACACCGTCGCCGAGCAGGCGCCGGAGGAGTCCGAAACCGACAAGAGCGCAGACGAAGAGAAGGACGAAAAACGCGCCAAGAAAGCCGAGAAGCGGGAAGACAAGAAAGAAGAGCGCCGCGCGACCGCGAAAAAGGTCGCTCAGTGCTCCTGACGACGTCGGCCGGTTGCGGCCGGGTTAGCCCCCGCAGCGCATCAGGGCGGCCGCCAGTGCGGCGCTGACGACGACGCGATTCATCGATGCGTCATCACTGGGCGTATCTGCGCCGCAGCCACAGCAGTGCGGTCGCCAGCGCGGTCATGGCGACGATGGGCAGGGCGTAGGTGTTGAGCGTGCCCCAGCCTGCGCTGGTGACCAGCACGCCGGAGGAGAGCGAGGTGAGGCCCTGCACGCCGAGCACCAGGAAATCGTTGGTGCCCTGCACCTTGGCTTTTTCCTCGGGGCGATAGGTTTCTGTGAGCAAGGTGGTGCCACCGATGAACAGGAAGTTCCAACCGATGCCGAGCAGTACCAGCGCCCACCAGAAATGCATCAGCGTCACGCCGGACAGCGCGATGCCGATGCAGACGAACATCAGCGCGGCGCCGGCGCTGAGGATGTTGAGCACGCCGAAGCGCTTGATCAGGTCGCCGGTGAAGAAGGACGGCGCGAACATGCCGATGACGTGCCATTGCAGGATGAAGGCGGTGTCGGCGAAGGGCATGCCGCAGATGTCCATGGCCAGCGGCGTCGCCGTCATCAGCAGATTCATCACGCCGTAGCCACAGGCGGCGGCCAGCACGGCGACGGCGAAGGCCGGCTGGCGGGCGATCTGGTGCAGCGGGCGGCCGACGGCTTTTTGTTCGGCAACCGAGAGCGGCGGAATGTCGAGCCGGCTGGCGATCAGCATCGACAGCGCGGCGAAGCCGATCAGCGCGCCGTAGCTGGCGAGGTAGGTGGGCTCCAACAGGGTGCGCGTGAGCTTGCCGACCTCGGGGCCGATCACGCCACCGAGGATGCCGCCGGCCAGGGTCAGCGAAATCGCCTTGCCTTTCCAGTCCAGCGGCGCGGCGTCGGCGGCGGCGAAGCGGTATTGCTGGCCGAAGGCGTTGTAGATGCCGGCGAACACGGTGCCGAGGCAGAGCAGCCAGAAGCTGCCGATGCTGACGGCGAAGGCGGATATCGCCGCGCCGAGCATGCCCAGCCCGGCGCCGAGCATGAAGCCGGCGCGGCGGCCGAAGCGCTTCATGAAGAAGGCGGCGGGCAGCGTTGCCAGCGCGCCGCCGATCACATAGGTAGTGATCGGCAGCGTGGCCAGGCGCTTGTCGGCGGCGAGTTGCAGGCCGAGCAGGCCGTTGATCGAGACCAGCATGATGCCGTTGGTCAGCAGCAGGGCCTGCGCCGCGGCCAGCAGCGTTATGTTCTTGCGGTGGCTCATTGCTGCGGCAGGGGTTCGATCAGCGCGCGGTAGGCATGCCAGGTGGCGTGGCCCACCAGCGGCATGGTCAGGATCAGGCCGACGAAGCCCACGGCGAAGCCGATTGCGGTCAGCAGCACGATCAGCGCCGCCCAGACCAGCATCGCGGGCAGGTTGCGCACCAGCGCGAGGAAGCTGCCGAGCATGGCGGTGACGGTGTCCTGCTTGCGGTCCAGCATCATCGGGATCGACACCGCGGAAAAGGCGAACACCAGGCCGGCGAAGAAGCTGCCGACGACGAGGTAGGCGAGCAGGAATTCGAGGTTGTCGAACTTGGCTATCTGCGCGATGAAGCTGCCCAGGGTCGGCATGCCGCCCTGGTAGAACAGCGCGAAGATCACCAGCGAGGCGCGCGCCCAGACCAGGTAGATGACGATCAGGATCAGCGAGTAGATGCCGATCGAGCCGAGGTTCTGCCGCCAGACCATCAGCGTCGGCAGCAGTTGCAGCGGCTCGCCGGATTCGCGCCGGCGCGAGAGTTCATACAGGCCGAGGGCGAGGCAGGGCCCGACCAGCATGAAGCCGGTGGTGATGGCGGTGACGGTTTGCACGGCATGGCGGAAGGCCAGCCAGAGCAGGACGCCGGCGGCGGCGAAGCAGATGCCGTAGAACAGGCTGGCCAGGCCGCAGGCCCGGAGGTCGGCCGCACCGCGCCGCAGCCAGTCGAAAGGCGCCGACCAGGGCAGGCCGCTGCGCACCGCCGGGAA
The DNA here is from genome assembly GCA_034376265.1 of Sulfuritalea sp. Classification (GTDB taxonomy): domain Bacteria; phylum Pseudomonadota; class Gammaproteobacteria; order Burkholderiales; family Rhodocyclaceae; genus Sulfuritalea. The sequence continues at coordinate 2,557 of JAXMJU010000241.1, read as the reverse complement.
CGGGTTCTGCGGCGGCTGGGGTGGGTCTTGGGGCAAAGCCAAGGCGGTCAGGCGATGAAGCCGCGCAAGGCATCGAGCACCGCATCGGGCTGCTCCGCCATCAGGGCATGGCCGGCGCCGTCGAGGCTGACGCTGGTGGATTGCCTGATCGCGGCGGCGAGCTTGGCCGCGGCCTTGGGGTGGGTCATCATGTCGCGGCTGCCGCTGACGATCAGCGCCGGGCAGGTCAGCGCGGCGGCGGCTTCCATGCCGTGCGTGTAGGCGTTGCAGGCGGCGAGGTCGTTGTGCAGCACGCCGGGCTGCTGGCGTTCCATCAGGCGCTTCGAGGCGCCGAGCAGCCACATGCCGGGCACGGTGTTGCCGCCGACGGTGCCGCGCGGCGAATGCGACCAGGCATTGATCATCGCAATCGCCTTGGGCTCCTTGTCGCGGGCCGCACCCAGCAGTGCGTCGGACACCGGCATCGGCACGGCGGTGCCGACCAGGGCGATGCGCGCGATGCGTGCCGGGTGGCGCGCCGCGCATTCCAGCGCGGTCAGCGAACCCATGCTGTGGCCGACCAGCGTGACCTTGCCCGGCGCCGCCGTATCGCCAGCGCCAACTTTCTCCAGCAGCAGTTCGATCCAGTCGGCCAGCGCCTCGATCGACGGCAGCGGCGCGCCGGCGCTGCGCCCGTGGCCGGGCAGGTCGACCGCCAGCACGGCAAAGCCGTGGTGGGCGAACCAGCGGCTTTGCAGCCCCCAGACGCTGTGGTCGTTTTGCGCGCCGTGGATGAACACGACGCAGGGCAGGGCGGCATCGAAGGACTTGCCGCCGGTGTAGGCATAGGCCTGCTGACCGTTGAGTTGGAGTTCCATGTCAGATCTTGGCGGCAGCCGCGAGGCCGCGATTGAGGTCTTCGAGCAGGTCGCCGGCGTCTTCGAGGCCGATCGACAGGCGGATGGTGCCGGGATGGATGCCGGCGGCCACCAGCGCGGCATCGGACATGCGGAAATGCGTGGTCGAGGCCGGATGGATCACCAGCGACTTGGCGTCGCCGACGTTGGCCAGGTGCGAGAACACGCGCAGGGCTTCGATGAACTTGCGTCCGGCCGCGCGCCCACCCTTCAGGCTGAAGCTGAACACCGAGCCGGCGCCGCGCGGCAGCAGCTTCTGCGCCAGCGCGTGGTCGGGATGATCCTCCAGTTCGGGGTAGCCGACGCCGGCCACGGCCTCGCTCTGCGTCAGATGCTCGACCGCCTGGCGCGTGTTGGCGATGTGCCGCGCCATGCGCAGCGGCAGGGTTTCCATGCCCTGCAGCAACTGGAAGGCGGTCATCGGGCTCATGCAGGCGCCGAAATCGCGCAGGCCTTCGCGCCGCGCGCGCAGCAGGAAGGCGGCAACCGTCGATTCCTCGCTGAAATCCATGCCGTGAAAGCCCTCGTAGGGCTCGGTCAGGGTTGGGAATTTGCCGGACTTGTCCCAGTCGAAGGTGCCGCCATCGACCAGCAGGCCGCCGATGGCAACGCCGTGGCCGCCGAGGAACTTGGTCGCGGAATGAAAAATCAGGTCGGCGCCGTGGTCGAAGGGCCGCATCAGCCAGGGCGTGGTGAAGGTGCTGTCCACCATCAGCGGCAGGCCGTGCTGGTGGGCCAGGGCGGCGACTTCGGGAATGTTCAGCACGTCGAGGCCGGGGTTGCCCAGGGTCTCGCCGAACAGCAGCCGCGTTTCGGGCCGGATCGCGGCGCGCCAGGCGTCGAGGTCGCGCGGATCGACGAAGGTGGTGGCGATGCCGAAGCGCGGCAGCGTGTAGTCGAGCAGGTTGTGCGAACCGCCGTAGAGCGAACGGCTGGCGACGATGTGGCCGCCGGCGCCCATCAGCGTGGCGATCGCCAGATGCAGCGCGGCCTGGCCCGACGCCACGGCGATCGCGCCGACGCCGCCTTCAAGCGCGGCGATGCGCTCTTCGAGCACGGCATTGGTCGGGTTGGAGATGCGCGAATAGACGTGGCCGGCGCGCTCCATGTTGAACAGCGCGGCGGCCTGGTCGGAATCCTTGAAGACGAAAGAAGTGGTCAGGTAGATCGGCGTCGCCCGCGCGCCGTAACGCTCGTCGGGCACCTGGCCCGCATGCAGGGCCAGGGTATCGAAGTTATAAGTCATTGGACTGGGTACTCAGGCGTATTCGTCGGGATCGGGATCCAGCATGCGCTCCAGCGCAAAGATGCGATCCTTGATCAGCAGCTTGCGCTTCTTCAGGCGCCGCAGCAGCAGCTGGTCATCGGGGGGGCTCAGGGTCAGGCGGCCGATGGCTTCGTCGAGATCGCGATGCTCGGTGCGCAAATCGATCAGGCGCGTCAGCAGGGCCTCGGGAGTATCTGTCGCATCGATCGGTTCCATGGCGCTATGGTATGAGCGCCGCAGCTTCTTGGCAACCCGGAGCATTGTCCAATGGGGTTTGAGTCTGAGCGAGGAGCGTGAATCCAGCGGGGTTTGAGTCTGAGCAGGTAGCCGGGGTCGATCAATATGCGAAGCATGGTGATCGAAATGAACGACGAACAGCTGCGAACTTTAGGCG
>JAXMJU010000240.1:0-3008 GCA_034376265.1 Sulfuritalea sp. | reverse complement strand
GGGTCAAGTGGCGACGGCTGCATTCTATTCCCTGTATCAGGAGCGGACCGTCCTGGCGCAGAACGAACTTGCCATGGGCAAGCTCACGCATGGCGTCGCCCAGGGTCTGCAAAGCGTCATGCTTGCGGGTTCCGCGGATATTGCGCAAGTCTATGCCGATCGTCTAAAACTGGTGCCCGAGGTCCTGGAATTCCGCATCATGCGCAGGGACGGCACAGAAGCGTTTCGTGACACGCGGTGCCGAGCGCGGGCGCCGTATCACCGCAGCCGAAATCGACCCGGAACAGTGCCACGCCGCGCGCTTCGAGCACCGCCAGCAGACGCGAGACCAGCGGGTCGACCGCAATGAAGCCGGCGATGCCGATGCGCGCCGGCAGGCCGCCGATGCCGCGCGCCAGGCAGTCGATGCGCCAGGCCATGACGTCGTCGGCCGTGCGCCAGCCGCCGCCGCGGCAGGCCTCGGCGACCTGCTCCTGCCAGCGCAGGAAGGCGCGGTATTCCTCGGTATGCAGGGCCGCGTCCACCTCGATGCGCCAGACCCGCTGCTGGCTCGCGGCTTCCATCGCCGCCAGCGCCATGCCTTCGCGGTCGAAGAGTTCGGCCGCCGCGCCGGCGTCCGCCGCGATGGCCTGTTCCCACAGGCTGCGCTCCTGCGCCCAGGTGAGAAACGTGCCCGGCACGCCGGCCGGCGGAATCTCGCCGCGCAGCAGCGCCGCCGAAACCAGCGCATCCAGCCACAAGGCCGGCGTCGAACTCTGCAGCGCGCGCCAGACCGTGGCGCCGCGCGCGACCTGCATCTCGCCATGCGCCTGACGCAAGCCCACCGCCAGCCGCGCCGTGGCGCACAGCACCACCGGCTCCGGCCCACCGGGCAGGTCGGCCAACGACAGGAGAGGCAGATCGGCACGGATCATCGGGGACCTGATCCGAAATTACGCGGACAAGCCATGCGGATACTCCAATACAAGACTGACGCCCGCCTGTGATCTCGGGCACAAGTGCAAACGATGTCCGGCAAATGCCCCTGGGCGCCGTCCCGCCATCGCCAACTTTTGCATCAGAGGAATCCAATCGAACGCTTGGGCTTGGCCTTGCCCGTCTGATCGTCCGCAATCAACTGTTTGATGGCGTCGAAGATTGCCGAGAACTGCTCGTCGTATTTCATTTCCATTGCCTCTATCTTGCGGGCCAGATCCCGATTCGAGTCCATCAGGCGCCGCAACTGGACGAAGGTGCGCATGATGGCGATATTCACTTCAACCGCGCGCGGTGAATGCAGCACGCTGGAGAGCATGGCGACACCCTGCTCGGTGAAAGCGTAGGGGAGTCCGCGTCTGCCGCCATGCATGCCTGCGGTCACGATCTGTGACCGCAGGGGGCCACTCTTCTTGACGTTGGATGCGGCGGTCGACTCACTTGAAATGCCAATCTGGCATTTCAAGTTCTGCCAATCCTCGCTGCTCAACTGGAACATGAAGTCGCCGGGAAAGCGATCGAGGTTTCTCTTGACCGCCCGGTTCAGAGCCCCGGTTTCCACGCCATAAAGCGACGCAAGGTCGGCATCGAGCAGCACTTTCTCGCCACGGATAAGGAAGACGAGCTGCGCCAGGTTTTCCGGCTTGGAAGCGAGCGTGGACATTATGAACTGGTGCCTTTCCTCAGGTGCGCACGCACTAAGACATCTCGGCCAGTCGATGTCTTTGACATTGCTGGAATATGGGGGCGATTGAGCCAGCGATACAGATTGAGCCAGCGATGCATTTTGGTAAAAAGGCACCGCCCCCGCTGCTGCGGCGAGTCGGCTCGCTTCATCCCGACAGCTTGCTCTTCAGCTTCCTGCGCACTACAGCCTCAGGCAATGCCTTGTAGTTCTCGCGGCTGACGACGCGCCGGCCGGACTTCTTTTCCAGGTCAGCCCGGGCATTACCAGCCACGGTGCCGCCCTCGATGGCAGCTTCGCGGTTCCGGTCGTAGCCCTGGGCATCGCGGTTGCGGGCAATCTCGGTGGTGGACGCCTCGCCCAGCATGGTGAAAATCAACTCCAGGTCGGTCATGTGGTCGCGCAAATTGTCGGCCGGCTTGTCCAGGCTCTTGAAGTCCTTGTATTCGGCGGGCGTCATGCCGAAGGTGGCGCGGCTGATTTCGGCGGTGAGTATGGCGTACTCGCGTTGTTGCTTTACGCCGCGCTTCTGCCATTCGTTGGTGAGTTCGTCGCGGATGGCGATGCCGCGCACCCGCTTTTCAATCCACTCGTCGCTGTAGCCTTTGGCTTGGTACAACTCGCGCATGCGCTTGGCGGCCAGTTCCGGATTTTCAATTTCCTCCAGACGCTCGTAGCCGACGCGGGCCAGCCAGCGCTTGAAGGGCTCGGCCTTGGGCGAGGGAATGGATTGGATGATGCGCAGTAATTGCTCGGTATCGGCGACATCGGTAAGGCGTTGTTTTCCATCGGCTGCGGTCAGCTTCAAAGCGTTACAAGCTGTAACGCTTTCATTGCCCTCGGCCAGCAAACGCTTCTTGAAGACACGCCAATAGACCTGCGGATTCTGACTCTCCGTCAGGACCGCGACAACATCTACGATGGCAAATAGCCAGCGCTGGGCCTTGTCGTCCCAGACCGAGCGAATGTGTTTCGATTCAAACAGTTTGATGCTGTTCATCGCCTCCGCCCTCGCGCCTCAGTCATTTTGGGCTCTGCCGTTCGATGTACATGACATTGCCGGATTATAGGAAGGATTCACCCGGCCAGCGGCAGCATCAGGGCGCCGAGGGCGCAGAGGGTGGTGGTGACGACGAACACGGCGAGATCGCCGGGATGGACGGGCTGCTGGATGAAAATCTGATCGGTGTACATGGGACTGCCTCCTTGTGAATGGAGCACAGTCTGCCGGCCGCGAGGCTCATGGGATGAGCCCGCCGTCCGGCGCCGGCAAGTCTTTTTCCAGCAATTCCGGCGCCTGCACCTCGCGCGGCAGCGCCTCGACCGGATTGAGGTCGGCAATTTCCTT
>JAXMJU010000239.1:0-11064 GCA_034376265.1 Sulfuritalea sp. | reverse complement strand
CCCACGGGGGAGGCCGGGAGGGGCGGGCGTCAAAATTGCATCGTGTTCAGATGAACACGATGCAGGCGTCGCCGGCAGGACAGGCATCGAGGCAAGCCGGCGAATCGTGCTCGCCGTCGCACTCGGTGCAGGTGTCGACGTTGATCTTGAAAATGCTGCCCTTGTCGGTGATCGAGGTGGTCGGACAGACCGGCTTGCAGTCGCCGCACGAGGTGCATTCGGCCTGGATGATTTTCATTGCCATGATGATTTCCTTTCAGACTATTCGGCGGCGTCGATGCGCCGCGCCCGTAGCGAGATGGGAAAGCGCGCAGGCAGGGCCTGCGGCTCGATGTAATAGGTGCCGCCGTTGTTGAGCCTGATCTCGCCGCCCCACTTGGCGGGCGTGTCGAACTCCATCGCGACGATGGCGTCCTCCAGGTCGCGCTTGGGCAGGTAGAACGAGTAGGCGCCGGCGGCATTCCTTGCGACCATGATGTTGGCCATTGGATTTCCCTCTCCCCCAGCCCCTCTCCCGCGAGGGGAGAGGGGAGCGGAGGTCAGCGTATGAGATCGAAGTTGTAGTCCGTGGTGCCCATGCCCATGGTGTCGGCGTCGAGCTTCTCCAGCACCGCATTGGTCAGCGTGGTCACGACCTGCATGGCGCCTTCGTAGCCGATCGTCGTCTGCCGGTGCAGGTGATGACGGTCGAACAGCGGGAAGCCGATGCGGATCAGCGGCACTTCGAACTCCTTGCCTTTGTGCAGGGTGTCGCGCTGAATGAACTTGCCGTAGCTGTTGCCGATCAGGAAATCCGGCTTGTCGGTGAAGCACAGGCTGCGTATGTGCCACAGGTCGGCGCCCGGGTAGACCTTGCCATTGACGCCGAAGGGATTCTCGGCGAGCAGCTTCTCCATCGCCTTGACCCAGCGCTTGTTGGAGTTGTTGCAGACGATGTGGGTCGGCTCGGCGCCGCATTCGAGCAGGATCTTGACCATGCCCATGACGAAATCCGGATCGCCGTAAAGCGCGAACTTCTTGCCGTGCAGCCAGGCGTGGCTGTCCGACATGATGTCCACCAGGCGGCCGCGTTCCTTGACCAGCGATTCCGGAATCGGCTTGCCGGTCAGCTCCGACACCTTCATCAGGAACTCGTCGGTCCAGTCGATGCCCATCGGGATGTTGAGCTTGGGCACTTCATGGTTCCAGGTGTTCTCGACGTACTTCCTGGTCTTTTCCAGTTGCCAGGGCTGGATCAGGAGGGTGCTGACGGCATTCGGCGCATCCTTGATCTCGGCCTGGGTGGTGCCGCCCGAGTACATGCGGAATTCGCCGTCGGCCGGGGTGTCGAGCACTTCGCTCGGGTCGGACAGCAACGTCGCCTCGACGTCCATCTCGGCCATCATGCGTTTGATGACGCGGAAGTTGCCGAGGTAAGTTTCGAAGCCGGGGACGAAGTTCAGCTTCTTGTTCGAGCCGACCACCTTGCCTTCCATGGTGTTCAGCGTGAAGGAGCGCATGATGCCTTCGAACATGTTGTCCCAACCGGTGACGTGCGAGCCGACGAAGGACGGCGTGTGGGCGAAAGGCACCGGAAAATCCTGCGGGATATGCCCGGCCTTCTTGGTGTTGGTGATGAAGGCGTTGAGGTCGTCGCCGATCACCTCGGCCATGCAGGTGGTGGATACCGCGATCATTTCCGGCTTGTACAGCGCCTTGGCATTTTCGAGGCCATCGAACATGTTCTTCTGGCCGCCGAACACCGCCGCGTCTTCGGTCATCGAATCCGAGACGCAGGCGATCGGCTCCTTGAAGTGGCGGTTGAAGTAGCTGCGGAAGTAGGCCACGCAGCCCTGCGAGCCATGCACATAGGGCAGGGTTTTTTCGAATCCAAGAGCACACAGAACAGCACCCAGCGGCTGGCAGGCCTTGGCCGGATCGACAGTGAGCGCCTCGCGCTTGAAGTTGAGCTCCTGATACTCCTTGGTCGTGGTCCAGTTGAAGACTTCCTGCACCTTGTCGGCCGGATGCCTTTCTTCGAACAAGTCCTGCTTGTTCTTCAGCGAGGCCTTGTAGTCGTCGTCGCGGAACAGCGGGTAACAGGGCTTGATTTCATCTACGGTTTGCATGTTCATCTCCTTCGCCCGGCCGCCAATATGCGGACGCGGGCATCGGTTGAGGGAAGGTCTCAGGCAGCTTTCGGCAGTTCCTCGGTCTCGACTTCCGGCTGCTTCAGCCAGGGCGGGATCTGCTTGGTCCAGCACGGGTTGGAAATCGCCATGTCCATGTCGCGGGCGAAGATGGCGAAGCCGTCGTAGCCGTGATACGGACCGGAGTAATCCCAGGAATGCATCTGGCGCAGCGGGATGCCCATCTTCTGGAACACGTACTTTTCCTTGATGCCGGAACCGACCAGATCGGGCTTCAGTTTCTTGACGAACTCCTCCAGCTCGAAGCCGTTGGCATCGTCATAGAGCAGCGTGGCGTTGCCCATGTCCTGGATGGTGCGATCGTAGTCGTCGTTGTGGCCGAACTCGTAGCCGGTGCCGATGACTTCCATGCCGAGATCCTCGTAGGCGCCGATCACATGGCGCGGACGCAGGCCGCCGACGTAGAGCATCACGGTCTTGCCCTGCAGGCGCGGCTTGTACTTGGCGATCACGGCCTCCATCATCGGCTGGTAGCGGGCGATCACGCGCTCGGCGCCGGCCTTGATCTTGTCGTCGAAATGCGCGGCGATGGCACGCAGCGATTCGGCGATCTTGGTCGGGCCGAAGAAGTTGTACTCGAGCCAGGGAATGCCGTACTTCTCTTCCATGTGGCGGCTGATGTAGTTCATCGAGCGGTAGCAGTGCAAGAGGTTCAGCTTGACCTTCGGCGTCTTTTCCATCTCCGCCAGGGTGCCGTCGCCGGACCACTGGGCCACCACGCGCAGGCCCATTTCCTCGATCAGGATGCGCGAGGCCCAGGCATCGCCGCCGATGTTGTAGTCGCCGATGATCGACACGTCATAAGGCGTCGATTCGAAGGGCTGGCCGTCGCGCGCATCGAGCACCCAGTCGCGAATCGCGTCGTTGGCGATGTGGTGGCCGAGCGACTGCGAGACGCCGCGGAAGCCTTCGCAGCGCACCGGCACGATAGGCTTGTCGATTTCCTTGGCGGCCTTCTTCGACACCGCTTCGATGTCGTCGCCGATCAGGCCGATCGGGCATTCCGACTGCACCGAGATGCCCTTGTGCAGCGGGAACAACTGCTCGATTTCGCCGATCAGCTTGGTCAGCTTCTTGTCGCCGCCGAAGACGATGTCCTTCTCCTGGAAATCCGAGGTGAAGTTCATGGTGCCGAAGGTGTCCACGCCGGTGGTGCCGACGTAGTAGTTGCGGCGCCCGGCGCGCGAATACTGGCCGCAGCCGACAGGGCCGTGGGAGATGTGGATCATGTCCTTGATCGGACCCCAGACCACGCCCTTGGAGCCGGCGTAGGCGCAGCCGCGCACGGTCATCACGCCGGGCAGCGACTTGCGGTTGGAGGTGATGCACTTCTTCGATTGTTCTTCCGACCGGTCGTTGACCGCCAGGTGCTTGGCGCGGTCCTTCTTGGCCTTTTCCGGATAGACCTCGAGCACCTCCTGGATCAGGGCCTCGGTCTGTTCGCGTGTCAATGTAGACATCTTGCTTCTCCTTGTGGGGCGCCGACACTCATGCGTGCACGGCGCCCGTGAAATTACGGAGGAATACTCGTGCTTACGCTGCGGCGAGTTCCGCCGCGGTCTTGCCGATGATGGTGGTGTCTTCGACGTCCATGATGCCGAACTCCATCAGCAGCGCTTCGAGCTCGTCCATGGTGATCGGGGTGGGGATCACGAACTTCTTGTTCTCGACGATCTTGTTGGCCAGGGCGCGGTACTCGTCGGCCTGCTTGTGCGTCGGGTCGAACTCGATCACTGTCATGCGGCGGATCTCGGCGTGCTGCACGGCGTTGTCGCGCGGGATGAAATGGATCATCTGGGTACCGAGCTTTTCCGCCAGGGCGATGATCAGTTCGTCTTCGCGGTCGGTGTTGCGGCTGTTGCAGATCAGGCCGGCCAGGCGCACGCCGCCCGAGTTGGCGTACTTGACGATGCCCTTGGCGATGTTGTTGGCGGCATACATGGCCATCATCTCGCCGGAGCAGACGATGTAGATTTCCTGCGCCTTGTTCTCGCGGATCGGCATGGCGAATCCGCCGCAGACCACGTCGCCGAGCACGTCGTAGAAGACGAAGTCGAGGTCGTCGGTGTAGGCGCCTTCTTCCTCAAGGAAGTTGATGGCGGTGATCACGCCGCGGCCGGCACAGCCGACACCGGGCTCCGGGCCGCCGGATTCGACGCACTTGATGCCGCCGTAGCCGACCGAAAGCACGTCTTCCAGTTCGAGGTCCTCGACCGAGCCGGCTTCCGCCGCCAGTTCCATCACCGAGTTCTGCGCCTTGGCGTGCAGGATCAGGCGGGTCGAGTCGGCCTTCGGATCGCAGCCGACGATCATCACCTTCTTGCCGGCTTCGGCCAGCGCGGCGACGAGATTTTGCGTGGTGGTAGACTTGCCGATACCGCCTTTGCCGTAAATGGCGGCCTGACGAAGTTTTGCCATGATGCGCTCTCCTTGTTGAGGTCCTGCGTTGAAGTCCTGCGTTGAAGTCTTTAGAGCCGAGGGGAATTCCCTTGCTCCCGGCAGGACTACTGCACGGAGCGTGCCAGTCGCCATGAATGTCGCCAAACCCTGACGTGACAAGGCTTTCCGCGATACCCGAGGATTCCGCCGCGGCTGCGATGTGCGACATCGACATGCCGCTTTGTAGCGGCCCCGACAAGGAAATGCTCGCCGCGCCCGGTTTGCCGAAAGCGGCGCGGCTGCCGATCAACCGCTGCAACCTGCCGGCGGCCATCCTCGGCGGCCTGAGCTTCCAGCGCGCGCCGACTCTGCTTTGCATCGACGGCGTCGCTGCCCTGCATCGCCCCCTGTTCGAACTGCTCGACGAGATCGAAGCGGCCGCCGAACGCGCGCAGCGCTTCGTCGGCTATATGGCGGCCCACTTCCGCCTGAGCCATCCCGAGGAGGCCGGCCTCACCGACCACCAGCCGAAATCGCGGGCCAAGGCCAGCTACCTGCGCGTGGTGCGCGGCTGGGCCTTCGCTCCCGACGGCCGCGAAGCCGCTGTGCTCAAGGGCTGGGTCGAGTCGCGCTTCGGCCTGATGCCGCGCCACCACGGCGAATCGCTGCGCGAGCCGGGCAGCGCGGCCTGGCAGCGCTATGTCGCGATGCGCGCCGCCGGCCTCTACGGCACCAATGCGCTGGAAGCCCAGCTCGACCTGCTCTACGCCTATTGCCAGTACGAACTGGCGCGGCAGTTTCCGCAGCGCACGCACATCCGTCTGTATCGCGGCGTGAATCACCTCGGCGCGCATGAAACCGTGCTCGATTGCGGTCCCGGCGAACGGATCGTGCTGCTCAACAACGTGAACTCCTTCTCGCGTTCGCGCGAGCGAGCCGGCGAGTTCGGCGACAGCATCCTCAGCGTCGACGTGCCGCTGCCCAAGCTGGCCTTTTTCAGCCAGTTGCTGCCCGGCATGCTCAAGGCCGAAGACGAATACGTGGTGATCGGCGGGTTGTATCGCGTAAGGCTGACAAGCGCCTGATCGCCGCACCACCAGCGCCAACTTTCTGTCGCAAGTCCGACAATCGCCTCGCCATCCCTTGCCAGGACTGGCTTTCGCGCCGGGTGCGCTTCTTGCACGAGCATGACTACCCCATCCGGAGCACAACAAAATGATCCCTAGCGAACTCCTCGACCAGTGGCAGGCCGGCCTCAGCGACGGCAGCATCGTGCCCTATCTCGGCCCCGGCGTACTCGCCGACGTCACATCGAAACTCGACGGCCGGCCCATCCCGGCCACCGGCGAACAACTGATCCTGGCCATGAACAACGGCCAGCCGATGGCGCCCAAGTTGATGTACGAATTCCCCCGCGCCGCGATGAACATCGAACTCAAGCGCGGCCGTAGCGCCGTCACGCGTTTCCTCGACGCCACCTATGCCAGCAGCAAATGGACGCGCGCCGCGCTGCACGACTGGCTGGGCGAAATCGCCCCGCCCTACGTGATCGACATCAACCGTGACACCCAGTTGCAGGACAGCTACGCCCACCTGCCGCACCTGCTGATCCTCGGCTGTGCGCGCATGGGAGGCAGCGACTACCGCTTCAAGCTCTACGCCCACGACGGCGACAGCTACGCCGAAATTGATCCGACCCAGGCCCATCCCGACCTGCCCATCCTGTTCAAGCCGATGGGCGCGCCGCTGCCGAAATCCAGCTACATCGCCTCGGACGCCGACTATGTCGACTACATCACCGAACTGATGGGCGGCTTCGCGGTCCCCGCCTTCGTCAAGGCGAAACGCAAAGGCAAGCGCTACCTGCTGCTCGGCATGCGCCTCGACCGCGATTCCGAACGCATGGTGTTCTCCGACCTGATCTACGACGCCGCGAGGGAACCCGCCGGCTGGGCGCTGGTCGCCGAGCCTACCGACAAGGAAAGGCGCTTCTGCGCGCGGCAGGGGATAGAGATTGTGGAAGCGACGGTTGGGGACCTACTGCGGGAGTGGAGTGCTGAGGTGGCAGCTGTGTGAGCGGATTCAGCTACACCCTGCCTGTCTTCCCACAAGTGAGCTGTCGGTCTAATCGGTCTAATGAGGCAGGAATGGAGTCGGCCTTGATGTGTCAGAGAAGCAAATCAAGCTGACCCCATATCACCGGTAGCTGGTTATCTATCAGCAGCTTCAAGCGGCGCGCAGAAACAGGTGGTCGCTCTGCTCCGCAGCGAAGCCGAGCGCAGCCAGAATGTCAGCCTCTTCGAGGTCCGGGTAGTCCTCCAGGATTTCCTCGTGGGATGCGCCGGCGGCGAGAAGGGCGAGCACATCCTTGACGCGGATGCGCATGCCGCGAATGCAGGGCTTGCCCCCGCATTTGCCGGGTTCGATGGTGATGCGATCGAGCAGTTGAGCATCCATGGCGGCAACTCCGAAATGATTGCAGCAATCATAGACCAATAACTTGAGCGGGCGGCGCGACCGAGACTCAGGCACCCGTCAGCGCCGACTATTGACTCCGCCAGATCGCGAATGCTGTAGTAACAATAATTCTAGACTTCCTGAATTGTTGTTACGACAATGAAGTCGATGAACACCCACATCCTCCGGGACGAAACCAAGCGGTAAGCCAATCTCGACAAGCGCGGCTCGAAGGGAACTTCAATGGCAAAGAATGACACGCCCGCCGCCCGCAAGCGCGGCGCGAGCAAGACGAATATGGCGAAGCTGCGCGCCGCGACGCCGTATGTCGGGGACGGCAAGAACGAGGACGAGCGGCCGCTGACAAAGGAAGAAATGCAGGCCGGCATCGCGGCCTACCGCAAGCAGCGCGGCCGGCCTGCCGGGAGCGACAAGGCGTCGACCACGATTCGTTTCGACCGCGACGTTCTCGCCGCCTTCCGTGCCGCCGGTCCAGGCTGGCAAACTCGCATGAATGCCGCGCTGCGCGACTGGCTGAAGAATCACTCGCCGGTATAAGGCGTCGCGGATCTGTTGCGATTCCGAACGCAGGGTCTGATCTACGACGCGGCGGGGGAACCCGCCGGGAAGCCTGTCTGAATGCCTCCGCGCCTTTCAGCGGCTGGCGAACAAAGTCATGCCGAACGCAACGACGACCACCAACGCTCCGGCAGTGAGAGTCCAGCCGGTAATTCGCGGATGGCTTTCGGTCCACCGCTCGACTCCCATATGCATGACGTCGCCGGCCAGGCTGTGGCGGCGAAAGGAGTACCAGCGGTTGGCATGCGTTTCGATGAAGCCCAGCGCGTTCTGGAAAAAGATCATCATGATGCCGACGGCAATCGCGACCATGCCGCCCACCACCAGACACCAGCGCAGGCTTTCAACGATCATCAGGGCCAGGGCGGGTGGCGCATCGATGCGCAGCGCGGCGACAAACCTGGGAACATCGACCTGCGTCATCAGGACGAAGGTCGAATAGGCCGCGACAAGGATGAAAAGTCCGCCGATCAGGTGTCGATGGCGTGCCACGTCCGCGCCGGTATCGCGCGGTATCGCAAGCCACCGTGTGCTGCGTCGCAGTGAAACCCACTGGTTCACCACCCCGAACATCTGGTGCATGCGCACGTGATTCAAAAGGAGCCCGACACCGATGGCAAAACCGATGATGCCGAACACGAAGAAAAACCGAACCATGAACTGGGTCAGGAACTGATTGCTCATGGGATCAACCATGGTAGGCATGAAAGTATCCCTCGAATGTTGGAAATCGGAACGTGATCGATGCTTGTCGGGAAATTTCAGGCGTGCACGGAACCTGACCGGCAGTTTCGTCGCGTGAAGGCCTTTACTGCCGCATACGCTAGCAAGACCAGTCCGCGGCTTCTGTGCGTTCGCGCACATTGCCTGTGAAATCGCGCAGTCGGCCCGCTCCCGCGGCGGGCCGGGCAATCCTGCCGCGATAGAGGCGACGGCCCCGCCGTCACGCTGCCGGACGCCATGTGATCGCTGCGCCGGCGCCGGGCCGGCGAGGCTGCGGAACTCAGCCTTGCTGTTGTTTCGCCGCGACGAACCTGGCGGTGACCATGTCCATGCTGTTTACATGATTGACGAGCCACTCGCCGACCGCCGCGTCGAGCCAGTCGCGCAGGGCCTCGACGTTTCCTTCGCGACGCCAGCGCTCGATGCGTGCCGCCATATCCGCCAGCACCGTGTCGTGTTCGCCCTTGTGCACCGCATAGACCGGAAAACCGGCTTCCTGCATCGCCGCCTCTTCGTCGGCGAAGTGGCGAATGGTGTGTTGCTGCAGTTCGTCGAGCAGGCCGTCGATGGCGTCCGCCGCACCGGCATCGATCCGCTCCAGCAACTGGTCGCGCAGGGCGACGAATTCATCGTGGTCGCGGTTCATGAATTCGAGTGCGACCAGCGGATAGGAGAGGGGCTTGCGGTTCATTGCCGGGGTTTCCTGGGATCGTTCGCGGATCGGTAGCCGCCCGCGAGCGGGGATTGAAAGGGTGGGTGCTTGCCGCAAGCATAACCGATGGGGCCGCGAGCGAGCTTCGACGCGAGCGAGTGGCCGCCGGGCCAGCGCCGGTCCCCTCGGCCTCCCGCTGCCAGCCCTGTCGCGGCATTTGCAGTATCGGCGCGATAAGCGCCAAAATACGCCTTCCCCCGGACGCGCTTGACGACATGAACCAGGACATCCCCAACGGCACCTTGCGCATCATCGACGGCCGCGAGCGCAGTTACACGGACGGCTACTGGATCAAGACCTATCCGGTGCCGGAAGACAGCCTGCAGGCCAAGCGCGCGCTGATCGGGGCGCTGACGCGGCGGCTGTTCAACCACACCGAACACGGCCTCAACATTCCCGGCTATCGCCTGGCCGAGGCGCGACAGGCCTACCAGGACGAGACCGATCCCGGCAAGAAACGGGTCAAGGGCGCCATGTACGCCGGCGCCCTGTTCAACCGCGCCACCGACATTTTTACCCGGCTGGTGGACCTGCAATCGGACGGGGTGGAGATTTCCTCCAGCAACGACCTGATGCGCGAATGCGGGCGCTGCCTGCAGGAGGCGCTGGCCCTGTGCTCCCTGGTGCTTCACCGCAGCGGCGAGGAAGGCATCGACGAACTGTGGGGTGAGCCCTTCCGCGCCTTCTCGATCCCGCTCGCCGACTTCTACGCGACGCGCTACGTGAAAATGGCCCAGGCCATGCGCGGCATCGACACCATCGCCGAGGCCATGATCCGCACCTTCGCCACGCCCATGTTTCCCGGCATCGAGCCGACCATCCGCGAGTTTTCCCGCGTCGCCCGCATCAAGGTGGAAACCCTGCGCACCGACCGCGAAATCTTCGACATCTGGGCCGAGATGGTCGCGGCCGGCGAGCGCCTGGCCAATTTTCGTCCGCTGCTGGGCAACCCCGACAGCGAGCACGAACAGCGCGTGGCATCGTTCGGCACCCAGCTGATCTGCAATGGCCGCGACCTGATTTTTCACATCACGCGGGCCCGCGTCGCGATGCCGAAAAGCACCCAGGAATTCGTCGAGCGCTGCGACACCTACGCCGCCACCGGCATCGTCACCATGATGCCGATTCCGCTGCCCGGCTGAGAACAGGAGCACGATCATGGCGCACACCAAGGCAAACTGGTCGGAGGCCATCGTCACCGGCCTGCCCACCATCGACAGCCAGCACAAGGCCTTGTTCGACCTGGCCGCGAGCTTTCGCGGCGACGGCGACCAGATTCGCGTCATGCACACGCTGACCATGCTCTGCGACTACGCCAACACGCACCTGCGGGACGAGGAAGCGCTGCTGGAAAAAATCGGCTATCGCAAGCTCGCCGAGCACCGGCTGCTGCATCAGGAGTTCCGCCGGATGCTGAGCCGGCTGCTGGACGAAGCGCGCAGCCTGACGCTGGACCAGATTGCCGACCGCATCGAGGAATTGATCAACGGCTGGTTCTATCACCACATCCTGACGGTGGATGCCGAGTATGTCGCCGAGGTAAGAGCGCACCAGGCGATGGCGTAATCGGCGCCGCGGCGGAGTCGCGCCCGGCTCGGCCAAGAGTTGGCGCTGACGACACGGCGGCCGGTCAGCCGCGCAGCAGGTCGCGCGCCTGTGCGCGGCAGGCTTCGCGCACCGCCGGATCGAGCGCCTGCAGCCAGCGCCGCGGCAGCGCTTCGCGGCCGTACATGGCGCCGGCCAGCATTCCGGCAATGGCGCCCGTGGTGTCGGCGTCGCCGCCGCGATTGACCACATCGACCAGGCAGGGCTCGAAACCGCCGATATCCACCACGGCCTGCAGTACCGCCTGCAGGGTCTCCACCACCCAGCCGCTGGGATTCTCGCGGCGCGGCCGGTCGCGGAAGGCGAAGGCCGGATGCGCGGCCACCAGGGGCTGCATGCGCCGGCGGAACACCTGGCGCAGGGAATCGCCACGCAGGAAATCCTGCACCGCCAGGGCGAGGAATTCGCAGGCGGCATCCG
>JAXMJU010000238.1:0-8982 GCA_034376265.1 Sulfuritalea sp. | reverse complement strand
CTGCAGGCTAACGGGGTGCTCGAACAGCGCAACGCGCGGCTTGTCCTGAGCGAGCGCTTCACGTCGGCGCTCGAGTTTCGCGACCTGCTGGAAGCGAAACTCGAATTTGCCGCCCTGGTCGCTCCGGACTTTCTGCAGATGTTCAGCACGCTGCTGACCGATCCGGCGAGCTTTTTCGAGCAGGCCAGGGTTTTCGATCTGTTTTCCTATGATCGGTGCTTCGATGCGACACCGGTAAACCTGGCAGCGACCCGGCGCTGGATGCGCTTCACCACCGCGTTGACCCGCCACGAGGCGCAGGCCTGCATCGATCATCACGATTTTTCATCCTGCCATCGCGTGCTCGATGTCGGCGGCAACAGCGGGGAGTTCGCCTTGCGGCTGTGCAAGGCGCATCCCGCGCTGCGCGCGACCGTGTTCGACCTTCCGCTGGTCTGCGAGGTCGGCCGGGCGCATGTGGCAGCCGAAGCGGAGGCGTCGCGCATCGAATTTATTTGCGCTGGCGCGACGCCGGAGGAACTGCCCCGCGGCTTCGACGCCGTTTGCTTCAAGTCGATGCTGCACGACTGGCCCGACGACGGGATGCGGCAGTTTCTCGAACGCGCCTGGCGCGCGCTCGATCGCGGCGGCAGGCTGGTGATCTTCGAGCGCAGCATGGTCGTGGTCGGCGACGCCCAGATTCCCTACGCGCTGATTCCGATCATGCTGTTTTTTCGTTCCTACCGTTCGCCGCGCGACTACGTCCGGATGCTGGAGCAGATCGGCTTCCGCGACGTACGCTGGCAGGCCATCGAGCTTGAAATGCCCTTCATGCTCGTCACTGCCGTCAAGTGATTGCGGGCCGCCGGATAGCAACGATACGGGACGCCGCAGGACATGATGGAGATCGACGATGAACTTTGTTGAGTATGCCGTGGCTGGCGAGACGCAGTTCGACTTCTGCCTCTGGGAGTACCCGGCGCTCAAGCCCTGCGACGGCAAGCTGCGCTCCGTCAATCTGCTCGCCGACTCGTTCGCGGCGCAGCAGACGGGGCCGCGCGCGATGGAGTTGGTCCAGGCCATACGCCGCGAGTTCGGCGCGATGCGTACCGTCTGGGGCATCAAACAGGCTGGCGGCGTGACCAGCTGGGAGTTCTACTTCTACGATTACGCGCGAACCGAACGCGAGCGCTCGATTCCGCGCCTGCTGGAGGCAATCCGGCCCTGGGTGACGTGCGACATTCCGACCAGCGAACGCAGTCCCTATTTCATGTTTTCGGTAGAGCTTTCGCAGGATTTGCTGGTTAATGGCGGCGAACTCGGCGAAGTGCAGATGTACATTGGCAATATCGGCAGCCAAGTTTCGTCCGGAATCTGCTACGGCATCACCCGGGCGCAGGCGCGATTGAAGAATTTTTACTTTTTCTTCGATGCGCGAAGGGAAATGAGTGAAATCGTGGGAAAGATCTGTACTTCGGTCTTTCTCGACGCGCCGAACTTTAGCATCGACGGGGTCTTGTGGCCTGAATTGCGCAACTGCGAGGTGATCGTCGTGGCCAACAAACCCGATCGCGACGGTGTATATTTTTCGCGCATCAGCGTGACGCAATTGCTCTGGTTCATGAAGCGAATGGAGTACCCTGCAAGCCAGATTCGGTTCCTGGAGAACAACATGGACAGATTCGATCACCTGCTGTTCGATGTGGGCTTCGACTACCGCATGGAACACGGGCGTCTGCAGATTCTCAAGAGTGCCTACTATGGGATCTTCTGATCCGGCGGTGCGGCCGGTCAAGTTTGCACGGTCCGCTCAGGCGGCACCCCGTCGATCCGCCAGGGCCAGCCGCTTCGATCACACGGATTACGTTTCATCGACGCTGGAGTTCCGCTGCAACCTGAAGTGCGTCCATTGCATGATCGAGGACACCATGGACCGCTTGGTGCCTCAGAGCCCGGACCAGTTGAAGGCCCTGCTGGCGCACAACGCAACGCATCGAAAATGGACCGGGTTGATCCTCACCGGATCCGAAATTACCCTGCATCGGGATCTGCCGGAGTGGGCGCGTTTGGCGCGACGCAGCGGCTTTCAGCATGTACGCATCCAGACCCACGGCATGCGCCTGGCACAGGCGGGCTATTGCGAAGAATTGATCGAGGCGGGGGTCGATGAATTCTTCATCAGCGTGACAGCAGTCGACGCCAAGACGCACGATGCCATCACCCAGGTGCCGGGCTCATTCGACAAAACCTTGCGCGGCCTGGAACTGCTCGATGCCTGCGATCACGTCGTCACGCTCACCAATACGGTGGTGACGGCCCTGAACTTCACCCAGATGCCGCGCCTGGTCGAGCGACTCGCCGCGCTCAAGCGGCTTGCGCAGATGGAATTCTGGTTCTATTTCCCGATGAGCGAACGGGACGACAAGGGATTGATCGCTTCTCACCTGGAAGCCTTGCCCTTCCTCAAGTCCGCGATTGCGGCCCTGCGCGCCGCGGGCCGCGGCATCGAAGTCAAGAACTTCCCCGAATGCCTGCTGGGCGCCGATCGGGACGTGCTCTACAACGATCAGCCGACGCTTTTCATCGACCCGGCCTTCTGGACCGAATTCGACCGCAATGGCTTTCATCAGTGCGTCTATCGCGATCAATGCGCGTCGACCCAGTGTTTGGGCCTGAACAGCGCCTATCGGGCGAAATACGGCGACCATGCGGAGTCACTGGCGCCATTGCCTGACGCCTAGGACTGGAGGGCGCCAGATGCACCATTTTGCGCCCCATCAGTTCGTCGAAGGTATACTTCTTATATGAATCCGAATATGCGCAAATAATTCATTCAAATGTGAATTATTTCGCCTTTCAAATATTAGGTTTCTGGTTTAGACTTAATGAATATCCAAGGTGCCGGGGGGCACCGGATTTCGACACTTTTTCGGGGATGAAAGCATGGCGACACTGCTGTTCTATGAAAAACCGGTACCTCTCAATGTCGACGTGCATCTCAAGACGCGACTCGGATCGCTCGGCACGGATGCCGGATTTGCCGCAAGTACCAATTCGATCCCTCTCGCCGCGGTCGAGTTCATCGACACGGCGCGAGAGTATCCGATTGCGTTTACCGGACAGGAAGGGGGCGCGCTGTTTCCGATTGCGTTGGTTGGCGTGCGCCAGAACGAGAACCTGTTTGTCACGCCAGAGAAAAGTTGGGATGGTCGCTACGTACCTGCCTTTGTGCGGCGCTATCCCTTTGTGCTGGCGGAGAAACAGGGCGCGGACGACTTCAATGTCTATATCGACGAGGCTTATCCCGGATTCGGGGCAGCGGATGGCGAGCGGATTTTCACGGACGATGGCGAACATACGCCGCTTCTGAAGCAGGCACTTGAATTTCTGGGGACCTATCAAGGGGAGATTACGCGTACCCGGCTTTTCGTCGAACGCCTGCAGTCGCTCGACTTGCTGATCCCGCGCGTGCTGGAGGTGGTTCGCAACAATGAGCCGCCCCTGGTGCTGCAGGGCTTCAGTGTCGTGGATGAGCAGCGCCTGGCCGCCCTGGGCGACTCAGACCTGCTTGCACTGGCGAGGGACGGCTACCTTGCCCTGGTCTATGCCCATCTTGCGTCGCTTGGCAACGTCACCCGTTTGTCGGAAAGACTCGAGTCACGTTTGGCGAACGCGGGTTCCGCGACGGATGCGGCGGTGCCGGAATCCGGTCAAATGGCGAAGAAGAAGCGCGGCAACGGCAAGGACGTTCAAGCGGATTGAACAAGGTGCGATAAGCAGCGCAAGGGCAGCGGGGCGGAGACAGGGCCATGAGATCGGAGGGGGTAATGAGGGTTGGTAAATGGAGTCTTGGCCGGAGCTGGCCCCTGTTTGTGTTGGCTCTTGGGGGGATTGGATCTGTTCCGGCCTACGGCGAAGACCTCGCGCAGGTGTATCTGATGTCGAAGGAAAGCGACCCGAAGTACCGGGCCGGTCGCTTCGAGTTCGAGGCGATCAGTTATACCGAACCGCAAGCTCTTGCGGCCCTGCTGCCAAACGTGTCGCTCGAAGCATCGCAGATCGATACCCGGCAGCGCATCATCAACAGTGCCAATACGGTTTTCGCCACGGGCATGTCGCGCTATCCGACGCGGAGCATGACGCTTACGCTCACCCAGCCGATATTCAAGCTCCCGGCCTGGCGTGGCTACGAGCAGGCGAAAAGCAAAGTCAAGCAGGCGGCAGCCAACTTTGCTGCGCTTGAACAAGACCTGATGCTGCGTACTGCGACGGCATACATGAGCGTGCTCGCAGCGCGTGATGCCTTGGGCTTCGCCGAGGCAGAGCGCGACGCGATCAAGCGCCAACTCGATTTGGTGCAGCAGCGCTTCAGCAGCGGACTGGTAGCCCGCGTTGGACTTCACGAAGCCAAGGCCCGTTATGAGTTGAAGGAGGCGGATGTCGTCGCCGCCAGGAATGAACTCGACGACAGGTTGCAGGCCTTGCGTGAAATGACCGGCAAGCTGGTCGTCAGTCTCAAGCCGCTGCGCGAGGAGTTCCCGCTGGATCAACCAGATCCTCCTGAAATCAACAAGTGGATCGAAACCGGACTCCAACAGAACCTCGTGCTGCTTGCCCGTCGTCACGCCGTCGACGTGGCGCAACAGGAAGTCGGTCGTCAAAGGGGGGGGCATGTGCCAGTCATCGACCTGGTGGCGACGCAGAATGGCAAAGTTACCGGCGGCAGCCTTTTCGGTGGCGGTAGCAATGTCGATACGACTGACGTGATGGTCCGGCTTACGGTCCCTATCTATTCCGGTGGAGCTACGTCGGCGCTAACTGAAGAGGCGGTGCGTCGATATTACGCGGCACTCGAGGATCAGGAGCGCGATGTTCGTCAGATCGAGCGCCAGACCAGGGCGGCATTTCAAGGAGTAACCGGAGGGACCGTCAGGATCAAGGCCTTGGCTCAGGGGGTGACTTCCTCGCTGAGTGCCAGGGAATTGAAACTCGAGGGCTACAAATCGGGCTTGGAAACCATTATTCAGGTACTTGACGCCGAGCGGGACCTTTATGCCGCAAAGCGCGATTCGGCCAGGGCGCGCTATGACTATCTGCTCAGCCGCTTGCGGCTGAAACAGGCGGTAGGTACGCTGAGCGAGAATGATTTGCTGGAGACCAGCAGACTGATGCAGTAGGCGCGGCGGTACCTGCGCGGCCATCGGCGACACGTCGCTAGGGCAGCAATTGCAAGGGCAGGCGATTACTTCGCGCTGCCGCAGAGTGAAGGACAGCATGATGGCACGCACAGCACTGACCACAACGCTGACAACCTTGGCAAGTTCGATCGCCAAGGCTTTTCGGTCCCCCGCCAAACTACAGTCGCCGGAACGGCGAAAGGCACTGTTCGAAGCCATGGAACAGCGCTTCTTGCTTTCGGTCGAGGGCGTGGTTCCGCCTCCACCGCCACCGGCTCTGACCTTGCCGGCCCTCGAAGCGCCGCTAAATCCTGATACTGCGGGGCAACCTGCGCAACTCAGCGCTTCGTCCGCATCGATTCGTTACACTATTCCGGCTGAGCAGAACCCGGCCTCCGTCAGCGATACGTCGGTTGCAATTTCCCTGTCCGCCGCGGATCCCGGTGGCATCGCTGCCACCACGCCGTCGTTTGCTGCGCTTGACCCGACTGTGCCGAGTGCCGGCACGAACCTTACTGAAACCAAGGATGCCGCACAATCTACTGCAGCATCGTTTTCTGCTGCGCCTGATGCCAAAGCCGCCAAGGTGGAAACTGCTGCCGCTGGCACTGAGGTGAATACTGGCGCTGATGCGCACGCGGGCGCGGTATTGCCGGCCGTTGCCGCCAATACCGCTGTCGCACCACCCGTGCAAATGTCGCTTGTCGACTACGCCTCGTTTGTGCAAAGTCGACCGGCTCCCGCGCAAATCATCATCGTCGATGCCGCGGTTCCGAACTACCAGGAGCTCATCCGCAGCAGCCTCGTGAACTACGGCAGCGGCCTCGAGGTGCAGCCGCTGGCGAGCGTCTTGACGGACCGTCCGGCGGCCGAGGCGGAGAACACCGAGGCATTGAGCGTGCAGTTCGAAGCGCTTCCGGCTGCCTTGACCCAGGCATCGGACGACCAGGAAGGCCAAAGACCGCAGGTGGAAGTCTCGCGCATCGGCGACGTCGAAGTGGTGGTCATCGACGCGCGCTACGACGGCATCGACCAAGTCACCGACATCCTCTCGCCGCACCATGGTCTCGTCGCGGTGCAGATCCTGTCGCACGGCGCGACGGGCAGTCTGCGCCTGGGCAGCAGCGTGTTCAACGCGGACAAGCTGGAGCAGCAGAAGGCGCGCATTTCCGGCTGGGGCGCAGCCCTGCGCCCGGAAGGCGACATGCTCCTCTACGGCTGCGATGTTGCCGCTGGAAGCGTCGGCCTGTCGTTCGTCGAGAACCTAGCGGACATCACCGGCGCCGACGTGGCGGCCTCGACCAACGCGACCGGTAGCGCGGCGCGCGCCGGCGACTGGACGCTGGAATACAGCACCGGCGCGATCGACAGTACGCCCGCGTTCCAGGGCGCCGCGTACGACGCTTTATTCGGCGGCTCCGTTTCCTCGATCGGCACCTCGCTGACCTTCACCGGCAGCTCCGGCGCCGACACCCTGCACCTGCGGGTGAACGGCTCGGGCCAGCTCGAGTACCAGTGGGACGACGTCGGCGGATTCACGACGCTCGGATTCGCGCTCTCCACGGGCACGATCAACGTCGATCTTGGCAGCGCGGACGATGCGTTCTTCTTCGACGATGCCTCCAGCCTGAGCGCGGTCGAGCTCTCCATCCTTGGTGGCGCTGGCACAGACTCGGTGACGCTTGGTGAAGACTTTACGCTGAGCGGCGGCCTCAGCGTTGATGCCGAGTCGATCACGCTTAGCGCTGGCTTCACAGTCACGACGGGGACCGGCAACATCGCCTTTACCGCGAGCGCGGTCGATGCGGCGCAGGTGACCGATGCGAGCCAGTTGGCCGCGAGAGCCGCGTCGATCCAGGTCCTCGGCAATCTCGTTGCGACGAGCGGCAACATCACGCTTGCCGCAGAGGCGGTGAGGGATGTCGCGGTCAGCAACCTGCTGTTGCCACTGTCGTTAAGCTCGACCTCCAGCGCGACCGTGGCACTGAGCGGCACGGTGACGGCCACCGCCGGGACGCTGTCATTGAGCGCGCAGACGCGCGGCACGGTGAGTGGCACCGCCGCGCTGGTGGCGATCGGGGCTTCGAACTCATTCACCGAGACCGCGAACGCGAACATCTCGAACAGCAGCAGCATCAACGTCAATGGGCTCCAGGTTACTGCACTTAGCTCGACCGATTACAGTGCCACGGGCCGTGCCGCGCTGAACCAGATCACCGGCGATACCAAGGCCTACGTTGAGGGCAGCAGCCTGACGGTAGGCGCAGGCGGCGTTTCCATCACGGCGACTGACGACTCGACGCTCTCCGCAGAATCCTTGTCGGAGGCCTTCGACATCCTCGGCCTGAATGCGCCGGTGGATATTTCGGTTGCGGCAGCGCGCAACTACACCACGCGCGATGTGCAGGCCTACGTCACCACTTCCACCGCAACCGTGACCGGTGGCGATTTCTTGGTCGACGCGCAGCGTGACGTCACGCTCGAGGCGCAGGCACGGGCGAGCGCAATCAGTTCCAGTGTCCTGCCGCTCGCCAGTGAGGCGCTCAGCATCGGCGGCACCTATTCCTCGAACACGGTTCTCGGCGACGTCAGTGCTTATGTCTCGGGCAGCACCATAACCACCACGGGCGCGACGAGCGACCTGGGCGTCGAGGCATCGGATACGTCCGTCATCAACGCCACTTCAGAGGGCAGTGCCGTAGCGGGGCCGAGCGTGCCGGATCTGGGCGGTGCCGCGACGGCCGCGGGCGCGTCGATCGCTTTCAACACGATCGGCTGGTCCACCAATGCAGGCTTTCAGACACTTGATGCGCTGATCGGCACGGCCATCGGCACCGAGCAGTCGCAGGACGTCAAGGCCTATATCAGCAACTCCACCGTGACCGCGGGCGGCAATGTCAGCGTGAGCGCGAAGTCGGACGCGCAGCTGAATGCAACGGTGAGCAACGCAGCGAGCTCGACCTCGTCCAGCCTCTACGGCGCGAGCAGCTCGGCGACCAGTGGCATCCTCGCCAGCAACATGGTGAGCAGCAACGCGCAGGCCTACATTGAGGATGTGGCCGGCACGCGCACGCGATCGGTGGTGGCCACGGGTGCGATCTTGGTGAGCGCCGAGGATCATGCAGGTATCTACGCCAACAGCAAGGTGGTGTCCTCGTCCATCACCAGCAGCGACGGCAGCGCTTTGATCCAGGGCATCACCAATTTCATCCTGCCGTCGGACTTCGATTCCGACGACGGTAGCCAGACCATCAGCTTCGGTGAGAAAGTACGGCTGGCGAACGACTACATTGTTGATGACTTCACGACGAGCCAGGGAGGTGGCACGTCGAACGTAGCGACGAACAACGTGGTTCGTCTGGCCGCTGACTACGGAGTCGAAGACTTCACGACGGACTCGGGCAAGCGGCTGTTGCAGGCGGGCGACAACGTCCTCATCTCAGACTGCTACGACGCCTTGCTGGGCGAGATCGGCGGCGTGTACCAGTACCTGGGTGCCAGGGGTCGGCTCGAACTGGGCGTGCAGGACTACACGGATGCGACGAAGTGGCAGCGGATCACCGGCGAGGCCGGCAGCGCCTACCGCTACATCGGTGCGGGCACGCTGAGCAATGCCAATCTGGATGCGCAGGACTACGGCGACACCAGTCTGTGGACCAAGCTGGCCGGCACGCCGGGCGCCGTCTATGAATACATGGGCACCACGCAGGCGCTGAACCTGGGCACGCAGGACTACGGCGATCTGGGCCGGTGGAAGCCGGTGCTGGGTACGCAGCTGGTGCCGCAAGGCAACAACATCAGCGATTCCAACGCCATGGCGCTCGGT
>JAXMJU010000237.1:0-6171 GCA_034376265.1 Sulfuritalea sp. | reverse complement strand
GCGGCGGGCGATGGTCTGCGGCGCCTCGCCGGTGATGTCGCTGCCGTTGAAATGGATGGTGCCGCGCGTCGGTTCGAGGAACTTGGTCAGCAGGTTGAAGCAGGTGGTCTTGCCGGCGCCGTTGGGACCGATCAGGGCGTGAATGTGCCCACGCCTGACTTTCAGGTCCACGCCATTCACCGCGACGAAGCCACGGAATTCCTTGACGAGTCCACGAGTTTCGAGAATGCAATCTTCGGCCATCAAGCTCTTTTCGAATTATCGGGGCGCCGATTATCGGCACCCCGCTCTCTGCTGCGACTGATTATGCTGTGCGCCTTGCGTTTGCGCAAGCAGGCTCGAACCGTGACGCGGGGAATACCCCTCGCGCGAATAGTTGCATAGTTAACTGCCTGCCATTAGGCTGCCACCATGGTATCCGTTACCGGAACAATTCCGCCGCAGGCCTCCAGAGTGGAGCAGATGCGACGACGCGCAAGCGGCACGATGCCGCTGATGATCGCCTGCATCGTGCTGGCGATCGGGCTGCTCATCAGCTTCGGATTGTCGCGTCTTGCACATGACAACTACCAGAACGAGCTGCGGATGCGCTTCGGCGCCGGATCGAGCCTGGCTCTGGCCGGTATCCAGAACCGCATCGACGATTTTCAGGCGGTGTTGCTCGGCATGCAGGGATTGTTCATCGCATCCGAGCACATCGATCGCCGAGAATTCCAGCGTTATTACAACAACCTCCACCCACAGCTGCGCTTGCCAGGCGTCAGGGCGCTGCACTTTACGCGCCGCGTGGCCGGCTCGGAAAAAGCTGCGTTCATAGCCGCCGTGCGTCGCGACCGCAGCCTCGACGCACAGGGATTCCCGAATTTCGCGATCCATCCAGAAAGCGCCAGCGCCGAGCATTTTGTCATCGAGTATATCGAGCCCTTCTACAGCAATCGGAGCGCATTCGGCCTCGATGTCGGCAACCAGCCGCCCAACCTCGCATCATTTCTTACCGCGCGCGATACGGGCCGCATAAGCCTGACGCCGCCATTCCAACTGGTCCAGGCCCCGCAAGGCGAAAAAGGCATGGTGTTGCGTGCGCCGGTATATCGTTACGGCGTGCAACTGACATCGCCCGAAGAACGTCGCAACGCCTTTGTCGGCCTGGTCGGAATCTCGCTCAACGCCGGTGAAATATTCATGGATATCTTCGCCGAACCCTATCTCGCCGGGCACTGTGTCGTGGTGCACGACCTGGATGCCCGCGGCACCAGCACGAATCCCGCTCCCGCGATGCAATTGATCGCGGAGACCTGCGCCGGCACAACCCCGCTCGGGACTGCGGACAGCGACATGGCGACCACCACGATCATCCCGGTAGGGGGCCGCCTTTGGCAAGTACGCGTCAGCGCCAGGCAGGATTGGCTCGCCCAGCAGCAGGAAAGCAAGGCGCCAGCGCTGATCCTCGCCGCCGGCATCGTCATCAGCCTGCTGCTGGCCGCGCTCTACCTTGCGCTGGCGCGCTCGCGCAGCAAGGCCGCACAGCTTGCGGCGCGAATGACGCGCGATCTGCGCCAGAGCGAACGCCGCTTTCGCGCGATGGCCGAGATGTCCACGGACTGGTTCTGGGAGCAGGATACTGAAGGACGTTTCGTCAGCATCACCGGCGCCGGACTCGCCAGCGGCAGCAAAATGCCGCTTCCGCTGGACGCCATCAAGGGCAAGACACGCTGGGAGCTTTCTCCGTCGGCGCTGCCGCCCGCGCAATGGGAAGCGCATCGTCGGCAGCTCGCGGCACGCGAAGCCTTCGAGCTGGAATACCGGATCGGCGCCGCTGCCGGCGAGGAGCGCTGGCTCAAGATATGGAGTGCGCCGCGCTACGACGATGACGGCATGTTCCTCGGCTACCACGGCACCGCGCACGACGTCACGGTGCGCAAGCGGGCCGAGGTCGAAATGGCGCGCAAAACCGGGGTGCTGCAGGCTACCCTCGACAACATGTCGCAAGGCATCAGCGTAGCTGATGGCGATCTGCGGATGATCGCGCTCAACAGGAAGTTTTGCGAAATACTGGATTTTCCGCCGGAGATGGGGCACGAAGGCGCGACTTTCGAAAGCTTCATTCGCTACAACGCCGAGCGCGGCGACTATGGCCCCTGCGATGTCGATGCCAAGGTCAAGGAAATGACCGAGCGCGCCAGGAACGCGCAAGTGCACCGCTTCAAGCGCACGCGGCCAAACGGCCGTATCGTCGAGATAGCCGGCAACCCCATGCCCGACGGCGGCTTCGTCACCACCTACACCGACATCACCGAGCAGGAGCTGGCCGAGCAGGCCATCCGCGTCAGCGAAGCGCGCCTGAAACGGGCCGAACTTGCCTCCAAATCAGGCAACTGGGAATACCACCTCGATTCCGATGCCATGATCATTTCGGATGGCGCCGCCAAGCTGTACGGCGTGCACGACACCCAGCTCGACTATGCCGTGGTCAAACCGGTGGTGCTGGCGGAATATCGACCCATGCTCGACGCGGCGATGAAAGATCTGGTCGAAAACCATCGACCGTACGACGTGGAGTTCAGGATCAGGACCGTGGATGCGGGCGAGTTCAGGGATATCCATTCCATGGCCCGCTTCGACGAGGAAAAAAGGGTTGTCTTCGGCGTGATCCAGGACATCACCGAGCGCAAGCAGGCCGAGGCGACGCTGCTCCAGTCCGAAGAGCGCTTCTCCAAGGCATTTCACTCCAGTCCGCTGATGGTATCCATCGCCCGCGTAAGCGATGGGCGCTTCATCGACGTCAACCGCAACTACGAGCGCGACTTCGGCTGGCAGCGCGAGGAACTGATCGGCCACACCTCGCTCGAAGCGGGCCTCTGGCCTGACGCGGAAACGCGCCGACCGTGGGCCGCGGCGCTCATGCACGACGGCCGGGTGGTCAACTGGGAAACCACCTGGCGCCACAGGAACGGTGAGTTCCGCTGGATCAGCATCTCGGCCGAAACCGTCGACATGAACGGCGAGCAATGCATCCTGGCCTTCGTCATGGACATCACCGAGCGCAAGCAGGCCGCGGAAAAGCTGCAGCTCGCCGCCAGCGTATTCACTCACGCCCGCGAGGGCATCATCATCACCGATGCCACCGGCGCGATCCTCGAAATCAATGCCACTTTCACCGACATCACCGGCTACAGCCGCGAGGAGGTGCTGGGGCGCAATCCGCGCATGCTGAAATCCGAACGGCATGAACCCGAGTTCTATGCCACGCTGTGGCGCGAGCTGATCGCCAAGGGGCACTGGTACGGCGAAATCTGGAACCGCCGCAAGAACGGCCAGATTTATGCCGAAATGCTGACCATCAGTGCCGTGCGCGACGCCGCCGGGAATACCCAGAACTATGTCGCCTTGTTCACCGATATCACGGCGCTCAAGGAACACCAGCGCCAGCTCGAACATATCGCCCATTACGATGCGCTGACCGGCCTGCCCAACCGCGTGCTGCTGGCCGATCGCCTGCAACTGGCGATGGCCCAGAGCCAGCGGCGCGACCAGTCGCTGGCCGTGGTCTATCTCGATCTGGATGGCTTCAAGCCGGTGAATGACCAGTATGGCCATGAAGTCGGCGACGAGCTGCTGATCGCCGTTGCGCAGCGCATGAAAGGCGTCCTGCGCGAAGGCGATACCTTGGGGCGCCTGGGCGGTGACGAATTCGTCGCCGTGCTGGTCGATCTGGAGCAGGCCAGCGACTGCGAACCGGTGCTGGCCCGCCTCCTGCTGGCTGCCGCCGCGCCGGCGACGGTCGGCAATCTGGTGTTGCGCGTTTCCGCCAGCATCGGCGTGACGTTCTATCCGCGGGATGACTCGGATGCCGACCAGTTGCTGCGCCATGCCGACCAGGCGATGTACCAGGCCAAGCAGGCCGGAAAAAACCGTTACCACCTGTTCGACCTGGTTCAGGACGCAGCGGTACGGAGCCAGCGCGAGAGTATCGAACACATCCGCCGCGCCCTCGCCCAGCGCCAGTTCGTGCTCCATTACCAGCCCAAGGTGAATATGAAAAGCGGCGTGGTGATCGGTGCGGAAGCCCTGATCCGTTGGCAGCACCCCGAACGCGGCTTGTTGCCGCCTGCCGCCTTCCTGCCGATCACGGAGAACCACCCCGTCAGCGAGGAGCTGGGCGAATGGGTCATCGACACGGCGCTGGCGCAGATGTCGCAGTGGCGCGCCGCCGGGCTGGATATTCCGCTGAGCGTGAATGTCGGTGCGCGCCAGTTGCAGCAGGGCGATTTCGTCGCGCGTCTTGCCGAACTGCTGGCGACCCACCCCGATGTGCCGCCCGCCTGCCTGGAACTGGAAGTGCTGGAAACCAATGCGCTGGAAGACGTGGTCAAGGTTTCCGCCATCATGCACGCCTGCCGCGCGATCGGTGTGCGCTTTGCGCTGGACGACTTCGGCACCGGCTATTCGTCGCTCACTTACCTCAAGCGCCTGCCTGCGGATGTACTCAAGATCGATCAGAGCTTTGTGCTCACCATGCGCGACGATCCGGATGACCTGGCCATCGTCGAAGGCATCATCGGTCTGGCCACTGCGTTTCGCCGCCAGATCATCGCCGAAGGCGTGGAAACCGTGGCGCACGGCGAACTGCTGCTGACGCTGGGTTGCGAACTGGCGCAGGGCTATGGCATTGCCCGCCCCATGCCGGCAGCCGATTTGCCCGGCTGGATACTTGGCTGGCACCCGGATGCAGCCTGGAAGGCCTGGTCGCACGGCAGCGTGCATCGCGACGATCTGGCCGTGATATTTGCCGAGGTCGAGCATCGGCACTGGGTGCGCAACATGGAACTGTTTCTTTCCGGCGAGCGGGATGCACCCTTGTCCCTGGACCCGCATCAATGCCGCTTCGGACGCTGGCTCGACACCGACAGCCAGGCGCGTTTCGGCGCTCGCCCGGGTTTCCCGCCGGTGATCGCCGCGCATGAGCGCGTGCATGTGCTGGGACACGAATTGGTTAACTTGTACAGTCAGGGACGGGCAGCCGAAGCGCAGGCGCGGATCGGAGAGTTGCATCGCCAACGCGATGAACTGATTGCGGGACTGCGCAGTCTGATCCGTGGCAGGGACACAAACTGATGAGCGGAGGGCCTTGTGGTGAACCGGTATCGAACTGTCATCGATTCGCAGCGTGAAAAACCCCCGCGAAAACGCGCAGAACGGCACCGCCCGGCTGCTCCTTGCATGAGGCGCAGCCACCTGGCGACCCTGGCTTGCGTTCTCGCCGTCTGGGCGGGAATTCCCGCGGCCGACGCCCAGCCCGTGATACCGGGATCGACCGCGTTCTGCCTGTTTGAAGTTCCGGTGGACGAGAACGGCAAGCGGCACTGGATCAATCTCGGCATCGTGCAGTATGTCGAGGCGACCTCGACCGAAGTACGGATCTTCTATGGCGGCGGCAGTTTCGGCAGCGGCCACGAAACCAGGATCGCCGTAGCCGACATGGAAACGGCCTTGCAGGTGCTGGAAAAGCTGCGCCGGGTGGCCGCCGCCTGCCGCTGACGCCGCGCCTTCACTCGGCCAGCGCGGCTTCGCGGCCGCGCCTGGCATCGATGCCTCTCAGCAGCAGCAGTCCGCCGATGAAATAGAGCCCGGTGATCCCCAGCGCCAGACGGTGGTTGCCGCCGCTGAGCCAGGTCGTCAGGCCGTAGGTCATCGGCCCGGCGATGGCCGCGAGCTTCATGGCCAGGCCCCACAGCCCGAAGAATTCGGCGCGCCGTTGCCGCGGCGCGAAGAAGCCCACCAGTG
Organism: Sulfuritalea sp.; assembly: GCA_034376265.1. Lineage (GTDB taxonomy): Bacteria > Pseudomonadota > Gammaproteobacteria > Burkholderiales > Rhodocyclaceae > Sulfuritalea. The sequence continues at coordinate 387 of JAXMJU010000237.1, read as the reverse complement.
CGCGCGAGGCGGACTGGCTGGAACCGAGACAAAGGCCGGCGATGTTGGCCGCCACCCAGAACTGCTCGCGGCTATCCGAAGCCAGGGCAATCGCCGTCATCAGCAGCCAGCCGGCCAGGGTCAGGGCGATGGTGCGCACATGGCCGAGCCGGTCCTGCAGGTAACCGAAGGTGAAGGCGCCGATTGCCGCCGTGCCATTGACCACGAAGAACAGCTTGATGTTGTCTTCCGCGGTGAAGCCGATCGCTTCCTGCGCGTAGATCGCGGCCAGCGCGATGGCGGCGAAGACGCCCGATTGGTAGCACAGCAGGCAGACCAGGAAGCGCGCCATGTCGGGAAAGCGCCGCGCCTCGTGCACGGTGAGCCGCAGCCGCTGCGCCAGCGCCG
>JAXMJU010000236.1:0-7482 GCA_034376265.1 Sulfuritalea sp. | reverse complement strand
GCCGAGCGCGGCGAAGACTTCGAGTTCGCGCGAGAGCACTGCGCTCGGCAGCCGGTATTCGGTGATGGCCCAGCGCAGCATGCCGCCGATCTCGGGCCGGGCTTCGATGATCTCGACCGCATGGCCGCGCTGCGCCAGATGGTAGGCCGCCGTCAGTCCGGACGGGCCGCTGCCGACCACCGCGACGCTCTTGCCGCTGGCCGCGCCGCGCCTGACGAAGGCGACGGCGGAATGGCCGCGATCGCCGACGATGCGCTCGATCGCGTTGATGCTCAGTGCGCCGTCATGGGCGCCGCGATTGCAGCCGGTTTCGCAGGGATGCGGGCAGACGCGGCCGAGCGTGGACGGGAAGGGATGCTCGGCGTAGAGCAGGTGCGCCGCTTCCGGCCAGTATTCCTTGGCGGCGAGGCTCATCAGGCGTTCGATGTCGTTGCCGGCCGGACAGGCCTCGGCGCAGGGCGAAAGGCGGTCCTGGTGGCGCGGCAGGCCGGCCGCCGCGCGGTCCTGCGGGTGCGGCGCGTGATGCACTTCGACCGGCAGCGGGACCTTGTTCGGACCGAGGCCCTTCATCTGCGTGACGCAGGCATAGCGGGCCAGCACCACGGCGATGCCGCCGTCGGCGGCGCGGCTGTGCTCGAGGGCATCGAGCAGCACGCGCTGGAAAGCGGCGAGGTCGCTCGGATCGGCATGCTCCAGGTAATTGACGCCGCAGCCGCGGATCAGGGTTTCCAGATGCACGATGCCGCCGGGATGGCCGTCGGCGGTTTCGCCGAATTCCGGCGTCGGCTGCATGCCGGTCATGCCGGTGGTGCCGTTGTCGAGCACCAGCAGGACGAAGCGGGCGCCGTTGTACACCGCGCTTTCGAGCCCGGCGGCGCCGGAATGGAAGAAGGTGCCGTCGCCGATGGTGGCGAAGATCGGCGGCGTCTTGCCGTCCTGCGCATAAGCGTGGTAGAAGCCCGAGGCCATCGAGATCGAGGCACCCATGTCGTGCACGGTATCGACCGATCCCTGGTTGAGGCCCAGCGTGTAGCAGCCGATGTCGCCGGGAAAAATCGCTTCGGGGAAGGCGCGCCGCAGCGCGTAAAAGACCGAGCGGTGGCCGCAGCCGGGGCAGAAGGTGGGCCGGCGGATCGGCAGCTCCATGCCGCTCACCAGCGCCTGCAGGCGGTTGGCGGGGCGCTCGATGGCCGTCAGGCCGGCTTCGCGCGCCGCGGCGACGACGAGTTTTTCGATCACGCCCGGCGTGAGCTCGCCGTGCGCAGGCACGTGGCCGGTGAGGCGGCCCCAGACCGGCAGCGGCAGGCGGATCTGCATTTCGATCGCGGCGTCGGTTTCCTCGAACACGATCAGGCGTTCGCAGCGGCTGGCGAAATCGGCGACCAGCTTGCGCGGCAGCGGGTAGGCCGTGGCGATCTTGAGCAGGGGCAGTTGCGCGGCCAGCCCGAGCGCGCCCAGTACGTCGTTGAGATAGGCGTAACTGACGCCGGCGGCGACGATGCCCAGCGGCGCGCGCTCGGCCAGACTCGGCGGGAAGAAGGCATGGTTACCGGGGAAGGTTTCGAATTCCTGCTCGATCGCGGCCAGCTTCTGGTTCAACTGCTGGTGTTGCAGGGCGCGGGCGCGCGGCGTCGCGGCCCAGCGCCGCGGATTTTTTTCGAAGGCGGCAATACGTTGCGGCGATTCCGCCGCCATGCATTCGATCGACTGCTCGGAATGACAGATGCGCACCGTCGGCCGCAGCATGACCGGCACCTGATGGCGTTCGGACAGCGCGAAGGCCAACGCCACCATGTCCCTGGCTTCCTGCGGGCTGGAGGGGTCGAGCGCCGGTATCTTGGCGAACAGCGCGAACAGGCGCGAGTCCTGCTCGGTCTGCGAGGAATGCAGGCCGGGATCGTCGGCGACGATCAGCACCAGGCCGCCGACCACGCCGATGTAGGCCGCGGACAGCGCCGGATCGGCGGCGACGTTGAGCCCCACCTGCTTCATCGCCACGGCCGTGCGCTTGCCCGAATAGGCGGCGGCCAGTGCGGTTTCGAGGGCCACCTTTTCGTTGGTCGACCATTCGGCGTAAATCCTGAGGCCCAGCTCGCGGCCGAACTCGATCACCGCCGGCAGTATTTCCGAACTCGGCGTGCCGGGGTAGGCCGTCATGAACTGGCAACCTGCCTCCACCAGCCCGCGTGAAATCGCTTCGTTGCCGAGCAGCACCCGGTGATCTCCGGTTCTTGTATCCATGTTTCTCTCCTCCTTTGTCGGGCTGCGTTGGCCCGGTTTATTCTGGAAACCTCAGCCAATCCGCAGATGACGCAGATTGACGCAGATAAAACAACGAAGTGGCCGGTGCCCACGACTCATCCGGCGGGTGGTACGACTCAACCAAGTAACGCTCTGACTCATCTGCGTCAATCTGCGAAATCTGCGGATCAAATGCTTTTTGCAGGTTTATTCCGGTTCAGGCCGTTTTTTCGTGATGCGTGTTTTCCTTGCCCAAGCGCGCCACGAGTTCCGCGCGGCGCGCCTGGAACTGCGCAATCGAGCGCTGCTTGACCGGGCCGTAGCCGCGGATGCAATCCGGCAGCGCGGCGATCTCGATCGCGGCGGCGAGCCCTTCCCGATCGAGCCGCGGCAGCAGGCTTTCGATGCTTGCCTCGTATTCGGCGATGAGCTGCCTTTCCTGGCGCCGCTCGGCCATCCAGCCGAAGGGATCGAGCGCGGTGCCGCGCAGGAACTTGAGCCGCGCGAGGAACTTCATGGCCGGCAGCAGCCAGGGGCCGAAGCGGATTTTTCTCGGCTCCTCGCCCGGATGCGCGCCGCGGCTCCAGGGCAGGGTGACGTGGAAGTTGAGCTGGTAGTCGCCTTCGAAGTTCTGCGCCAGCGTGCGGCCGAAGGCGGGTTCGGCGAACAGCCGCGCGACCTCGTATTCGTCCTTGTAGGCCAGCAGCTTGAAGTAGTTGCGCGCGACCGCGGTGGAAAACGCCGCATCGCCAGCGCCAACTCTTGCCTCGTGCTGCCGCACCTTATCCACCAGCGCCAGGTAGCGCCGCGCGTAGGCCGCGTCTTGGTAGGCCGTGAGCCAGGCGCGGCGGCGTTCGACGGTTTCGTCGAGATCGAGCGAGAGCTTGCGCCCCGGCGTTGCGGCTGATTCGGCGCCGAGCAGGGCCGCGACGGCGGCCGGGTCGAGGGCGGTGCGCCGGCCCCAGGCGAAGGCCTGGCGGTTCGCCTCGGCGCCCGCGCCGTTGAGTTCGATGGCCCGCAGCAGCGCCGCCGCGGATAGCGGCACCAGGCTCTGCTGGAACGCGTAGCCGAGCATGAACAGGTTGGTGGCGATGGAATGCCCCATCAGCCGCGTCGCCAGATTGCCGGCATCGAGGAAGCTCGCCGCCTCGGCGCCGATGGTGTCGACGATGGACCGCTCCATGGCGCCCTCGGGAAAGGCCCGATCCGGGTTGCGGATGAATTCGCCGGTGATGGTCAGCGCCGTGTTGACCACCGCCCGCGTTGTGCCGGCGGCGGTCTTCGACAGGATCTCGTCGCCCACCGCGACCACGATGTCGCAGCCGAGCAGCAAGCGGGCTTCGCCGGTGGCGATGCGCACCGCATGGAGCTGGTCCTGCCGATCGGCAATGCGCACATGCGACATCACGGCGCCGCCCTTCTGCGCCAGGCCGGTCATGTCGAGCACCGTGACGCCTTTGCCTTCGAGGTGCGCCGCCATGCCCAGCAGGGCGCCGACGGTGACCACGCCGGTGCCGCCGACGCCGGCGATCAGGATGCCGTAGGGCTCGGTGAGCGGGCGTGGCGCGGGCTCCGGCAGTTCGGCGAATCCAGCGGCCGCCGCCTCCACGGCGCGGCCGCGCCTGGGCGTGCCGCCATGCACCGTGACGATGCTGGGGCAGAAGCCTTCGAGGCAGGAGTAATCCTTGTTGCAGGCATGCTGGTCGATCGCGCGCTTGCGCCCGAATTCGGTTTCGACCGGCACCACGGCGAGGCAGTTGGACTTGGTGCTGCAGTCGCCGCAGCCTTCGCAAACCATTTCGTTGATGAAAATGCGCACGGCGGGATCGGGGAAGCGGCCGCGCTTGCGCCGCCGGCGCTTTTCCGCGGCGCAGGTCTGGTCGTAGATCAGCGCCGTGACGCCGGGTGTCTGGCGCAGCTCGATTTGGGTGCGCTCGAGCGCATCGCGGTGGCGAATCTCGACACCGGGGGCGAAGCCGGGATTCTTTCCATACTTCTCGGGTTCGTCGGACATCACGATGATGCGCCCGACGTCCTCCGCCGCGAGCTGGCGCGTGAGTTGCGGCACGGTCAATGTGCCGTCCAGCGGCTGGCCGCCGGTCATCGCCACCGCGTCGTTGAACAAGAGCTTGTAGGTGATGTTCACCTTTGCCGCGACGGCGGCGCGGATCGCCAGCAGCCCGGAATGGAAATAGGTGCCGTCGCCCATGTTGGCGAAGACGTGCTGCGTGCCGCTGTGTCCAGCCACGCCGAGCCAGGCCGCGCCTTCGCCGCCCATCTGGGAAATCGTGAGGGTGTTGCGCTCCATCGCCACCGCCATCAGGTGGCAGCCGACGCCGCCCAGCGCGCAACTGCCCGCGGGCACCTTGGTGGACTGGTTGTGCGGGCAGCCGGGACAGAACCAGGGCGTGCGCAGCATGATGACTTTGGGCTTGGCCAGGGCGCGCGCCTTCTCGTCGAGGAAGGCGATGTAGTCGGTGATGCGCGGCGCCTGGTGGAAGCGCCCGATGCGCGCGGCGATGGCACGCGCGACCAGGGCCGGCGTCAACTCGGCGGTCGGCGCCAGCAGCCAGCGGTGCACCGGCACCGGCCATTCGCCGGTCTCGTCGTACTTGCCGACGATGCGCGGGCGCACGTCTCGGCCATTTTCATCCGTCCAGTTGTAGAGCATTTCCTTCAACTGGTATTCGATGATCTGGCGCTTCTCCTCGACCACCAGGATTTCTTCGAGGCCCTCGGCGAAATGCCGCACGGAGTCGGCTTCCAGCGGCCAGGGCATGCCGACCTTGAACAGGCGCAGACCGATCTCGGCGGCGTAGGCCTCGTCGATGCCGAGGTCGTCGAGCGCCTGACGCACGTCGAGCCAGGCCTTGCCGCAGGCGATGATGCCCAGCCGCGGGCGCGGGCTGTCGAAGACCAGGCGGTTGAGCCCATTGGCGCGCGCATAGGCGATCGCGGCATAGACCTTGAACTCCTGCAGCCGGTGTTCCTGCGCCAGTTGCGGATCGGGCCAGCGCAGATGCACGCCGTCGGCCGGCAGCCTGAAATCCTCGGGAATCGCGATGCGCACGCGCTCGGGATCGATCTCGACCGTGGCCGAGCTTTCCGCCGTGTCCGAAGTGACTTTCAAGGCCACCCAGCAGCCGGAATAGCGCGACATGGCCCAGCCGTGCAGGCCGAAGTCGAGGTATTCCTGCAAGTCGGCGGGGGCCAGCACCGGGATGCCGCAGGCCGAGAACATGTGCTCGCTCTGGTGCGCGACGGCCGAGGAACGCGCCGATGGATCGTCGCCGGCGATCAGCAGCACGCCACCGTGCTTCGCGCTGCCGGCGTGGTTGGCGTGCTTGAACACATCGCCGCAGCGGTCGACGCCGGGGCCCTTGCCGTACCACATGGAAAAGATGCCGTCGAATTTCGGCTCGGGAAACAGGTGCAGCTGCTGCGTGCCCCAGATCGCGGTGGCCGCGATGTCCTCATTGACGCCGGGCTGGAAGCTGATGTCGTGCTGCTTGAGGAAGGGCTCGGCGGCGTGCAGCGCGGTGTCGAGGCCGCCCAGCGGCGAGCCGCGATAGCCCGAGATGTAGCCGGCGGTATGCAGGCCGGCCTGGCGGTCGAGCGCGTGCTGCAACATCGGCAGGCGCGCCAGGGCCTGCATGCCGGTTAGATAGACGCGACCGCGTTCGAGCCGGTACTTGTCGTCGAGTGAAACGCTTGCCAGGTTCATCCGCATTCCCTTTGTGCTGGTGGCGCGGTGAACACTTCGCGCCGTCCGTCACAGTCGCGATCCGTGACGGATCGCAACGCTCATCATCCTGCGTGCTGGCGGGATGTCGGGAATTGTGTGCGGTGATGCACCACCACATTCTGTAGCGCGTGGAGATGCGGAAGGAGGGAGTCATGAGCGGGTTTGCCGTGGGGCGGTCGCGCCGGCCGGATGCAGCACCGGCCGGCGCGATCGATGCGATCAGTCCTTGAGCATCGTGAACTTGCCGTCCTTGACCGTCATCAGCACGCGGCCGCGGTGGTCGAAGCCGGAGTGGTCCTTGGCCGACATGTTGATCACGCCTTGCGAGGCCAGCATCTCCTTGGTGCCTTCCAGCGCGTCGCGCAGCGCCGAGCGGAACTCCTGCGTGCCCGGCTTGCCCTTCTTGGCGGCTTCGGGGATGGCGCGGATCAGCAGCAGGCCGGCGTCATAGGTGCCGGCGGCGAAGATCGGCGGACGCGAACCGAACTGCTTCTCGTAGCCGTTGACCATGTCCAGGGTGATCTTCTTGGTCGGGAAGCTGTCCGGAATTTCGTCGGGCACGGCCAGCAGCGGGCCGACGATCAGCGCGCCCTCGACCTTCTTGCCGCCGATCTTGATGAAGGCGCTCGAAGCCGCACCATGGGTCTGGAAGATGTGACCCTTGTAGCCGGAATCGCTCAGCTGCGCGTGCGGCATGGCGGCGTCGGCGGCCACACCGGCGATCAGGATGGCATCGGGCTTGGCGGCGATCAGCTTCAGGGCTTGGGCGACGACGCTGGTGTCCTTCTGGCTGTAACGCTCGTTGGCGACGATCTTGATGCCGGCCTTTTCCGCCATCGGGACGAAGGTCTTGTACCAGTTTTCGCCGTAGGGATCGGCGCGACCGATGAAGCCGACGGTCTTGACGCCGCGCTTGGTCATCGCCATGACGACGCCTTCGCTGATCACGTCGTCATTGGGGTGGGTCTTGAACACCCAGCGCTTCTTGTCGTCCATCGGCAGCACCACGGCCGAGGTGCCGACCGGCGCCAGCATCGGCGTCTGCGCTTCGGCCATGAAGGCCAGCACGCCCATGGCGTTGCCGGAGCCGGAGGGGCCGATCAGGGCGTCGATCTTGCTTTCGCCGAGCAGCTTCTTGGTGAGCTGCACGCTCTGGGTCGGATCGCTGGCGTCATCGAAGGTGATGTATTCGATGCTCAGGTCGCCGATCTTCTGCGGCAGCAGGACGACCGCGTTCTTCTGTGGAATGCCGACGAAGGCGATCGGTCCGGTCGACGATGCCATCACGCCGATCTTGACCTGCGCCTGCACCGACATGGATGCGGCCAGCGCCAGGCCCGAAAGCGCCAGTACGAGTTTTCTGATTTGCATGGTGTCACCTCCTTGATTGATGTTGTATGTGCTGCATGAGAATTCTGCTGCTCATCCGGCGACCTGATTAGCCACTTAGTTCAGCCAAGCGCGATCTCCCTCTCCCTTGATGGGAGAGGGTCGGG
>JAXMJU010000235.1:0-10019 GCA_034376265.1 Sulfuritalea sp. | reverse complement strand
GCGGGGTTTGCCGCAACGGCCGCAAGCGGGGCGATCCGGAGCGGATGGCCCCGGCATCGCCGTTCCGGAAGTCGGTTCTGTCGGCGCGTTCAATCAGCAACGCAGCGCAGCTGTCTTGCGGCGATTGGAGTCGCTTGCACGCAAGCCAATGAAGGCAAGGCACCATGGGCTCCTACCGCAAACTCTGGTTCATCCTGATCGCCGTTCTGGCGCTCACCTTCTCGCTGCTCGGCTACTACGGCACCGAGGTCTATCGGCAGGCGCCGCCCATCCCGGGTCAGGTGGTCGCCGCCGACGGCGCGGCGCTGTTCACCCGCGACGACATCTTCGACGGCCAGACGGCGTGGCAATCGGTCGGCGGCATGCAGCTGGGCTCGATCTGGGGTCACGGCGCCTACCAGGCCCCGGACTGGACGGCCGACTGGCTGCACCGGGAACTCACCGCCTGGCTCGATCTGGCGGCACAACAAGGCTACGCCAAGCCGTATGCGGTGCTGGACGCCGCGGCGCAGGCTGGCTTGCGCGAAGCGCTGAAACTCGAATACCGGGGCAACCGGGTAGACCCGGCGAGCGGCGTGCTGAGCGTGTCCGCGCGGCGCGCGCAAGCCATGACGCAAACCGCCGCCTACTACCAGCGCCTGTTCTCGGATGCGCCCGAACTGCAGAAGCGCCGCGAGCACTATGCGATGAAGGAGAACACGCTGCCCAGCGCGGAACGCCGGGTGCAACTGACCCGCTTCTTCTTCTGGACCGCCTGGGCCGCGGCCACCGAGCGCCCGGGCCAGCATGTCACCTACACCAACAACTGGCCGCATGAAGCGCTGATCGGCAACCAGCCGAGCGCGGAAAACATCGTCTGGTCGATCGCCAGCGTCGTCATACTGCTCGCCGGCGTCGGCTTGCTGGTGTGGGCCTGGGCCTTCCTGCGCCGGCACGACCAGCCGCTGCCTGCCGCCGCCGCGCAGGATCCGCTGCGCAGCTTTGCGCTGACGCCATCGCAACGCGCGCTGGGCAAGTACCTGTTCCTGATCGTGGCGCTGTTCGTGTTCCAGGTCATGGTCGGCGGCTTCACCGCGCACTACACGGTTGAAGGCCAGAAGTTTTACGGCGTGGATTTGTCGCAGTGGTTTCCCTATGCGCTGGTGCGCACCTGGCACATCCAGTCGGCATTGTTCTGGATCGCCACGGGATTCCTCGCCGTGGGCCTGTTCCTCGCGCCGCTGATCCATGGCGGCAAGGACCCGCGCTGGCAGAAGCCCGGCGTGGACATCCTGTTCTGGGCCCTGGTCGTGGTGGTGGTCGGCTCCTTCATCGGCAACTACCTCGCCATTGCACAGATCATGCCGCCCCATCTGAATTTCTGGCTCGGCCACCAGGGGTATGAATATCTCGATCTCGGCCGCCTCTGGCAGATCGGCAAGTTCGCCGGCATCGCCTTCTGGCTGCTGCTGATGTTGCGCGGCATCGCGCCGGCCCTGAAACAGCCGGGCGGCGACAAGAACCTGCTGGCGCTGCTCACCGCGTCGGTGGTGGCGATCGGCCTGTTCTATGGCGCCGGCCTGTTCTATGGCGAGCGCACCCACCTGACCGTGATGGAATACTGGCGCTGGTGGGTGGTGCATCTGTGGGTCGAAGGCTTCTTCGAAGTGTTTGCGACGACCGCCCTGGCCTTCGTCTTTGCCACGCTGGGACTGGTGTCGCGGCGGATGGCGACCACCGCCAGCCTGGCCTCGGCTTCGCTGTTCCTGCTGGGCGGCATCCCCGGTACCTTCCATCACCTGTACTTTTCCGGCACCACGACCGCGGTGATGGCCGTGGGTGCGAGCTTCAGCGCCCTGGAAGTGGTGCCGCTGATCGTTCTGGGCCACGCTGCCTGGGACAACTGGCGGCTCCAGGCGCGGGCGCCCTGGATGGAGGAACTCAAATGGCCGCTGCTGTTTTTTGTCGCCGTATCCTTCTGGAACATGCTGGGTGCCGGCGTCTTCGGCTTCATGATCAACCCGCCGCTCGCGCTGTTCTACATCCAGGGCCTGAACACCACGCCGGTGCACGCGCACGCCGCGCTGTTCGGGGTCTATGGCTTCCTGGCCCTGGGCTTCACGCTGCTGGTGCTGCGCTATATCCGGCCGCATTGCCGCCTGCACCAGGGACTGATGAACACCGCGTTCTGGGGGCTCAATGCCGGTCTGGCACTGATGATCTTCTGTAGCCTGCTGCCGATCGGCTTCATCCAGTTCCACGCCAGCGTCAGCCAGGGCCTGTGGTACGCCCGCAGCGAAGAGTTCATGCAGCAGCCCTTGCTGCAAACCCTGCGCTGGGCGCGAACCTTCGGCGACGTGGTGTTCATCGCCGGCGCCGTATCCGTGGCCTTGCAGGTGGTGCTGGGCTTGCTGGGCAGGACGCCCGCGTTCGCCGGGAAGGCCGCCTTGCCCATCCCGGGCCGCTGACCGGGGCGTTTCGGGCGGCGCCGGGGCAAGGCGGCAATGATGACCTCGAACGGGCGCGCAGCGATCGCGTGTCGCCGCGCGGGCGCTGGGTGCGACAGCGTACAGAGCCGGTGCAACGATGCGCGTAGCGTCGGACCCGTGACGGTTGAATCGGCGTTTGCCGGCGATTCCGTCAGTTGACCCACACGGAGAAACTCATGAACAACATTATCTATATCGTCGGCCTGATCGTTGTCGTGCTGGCGGTGCTGTCGTTTTTCGGACTTCGCTGACGGGTCGTCCGCCAGGCCGGAGGCGTCGCCGCCCCGACCTGGTTCAGAAGCAGGGCAGCGTGCCGTTGCCGACGGCAGCCAGCCCATTTCGAACCAGCACATTTGGAGACCTTGATGAATACCCAGACCCCAGAGCAGGCTGCACCGAACGACAGTAGCGAATGGAAGACCGAGGAATACCACGGCAAGCAAATGCATGTCTGCGCCGAGTCGCGCGTGCCGGAAAACGCCGCGCTCGCCGGCCATGGACTGCAATGGCGCTTCACGGTAAGGATTACCGGGATCGGCGCCGGCGCGACGGATGACAAGGGCGCCGGCGCCACGTCCGATCCGGAACTGTTCTACTCGACGCAGGCCGTTGCCGAAGACATGGGCTTCCTCAGGGGCCGCGAGCTGATCGAAGCTGGCTGAAGCTCGTCTGATGGATGGCGTCGCCCCAGTCCAGCCGTTTTGAATCCCGCTCGGCCAAGGCCATGCCCCACTCCGTAACTGCAGTGCCGGCGCCGCTCAAGACTCTGGTCGCTACCAGGCGCGGCAAGCTGTTGCCACTGCCGCCAACGCTGGCGCGCCTTTACGGCTGCCTGCGCGTGCCGTCGCCGCGTGCACGTCCTTATGTTTTCAGCAATTTCGTGACGACGCTGGATGGGGTCGTTTCGCTCAATGCCAAAGGACACGCCAGCGGCGGCGACATCAGCGGCTTCAGCGCCCAGGACCGCATGGTAATGGGCCTGTTGCGCGCCATCGCCGATGTCGTGGTGATCGGTGCCGGCACGCTGGGCGTCGACAGTCGGCACCTGTGGACCGCCGCAGCAATATTTCCCCGGTTGGCGGCTGAGTATCGGCAGCTGAGCCAGGCGCTCGGTCAAGGCGTGGCGCCGTTGCACGTCATCGTCAGCGGCAGCGGAAGCCTGGATCTGGGCCTGCCGGTGTTCGCCTCCGGCAAGGTGCAGACCCTGATCCTGACCACGGCTGCGGGGGCGCAGCGCCTGCTGCGCCAGGGTGTGCCCGCTTCGGTCGCGGTGCGCGCGATCGGTCGCAGCGGGCGCGCGATTTCGGCGCGGGCGATACTCGACGCAGTGTGCCTGGTGCGTCCTGCCCGGCGGATTCTGGTCGAGGGCGGGCCACGCCTGCTCGGCGACTTCCATGCCGAGCGCCTGATCGACGAGCAGTTCCTCACGCTGGCACCGCAGATTGCCGGCCGCGACACCGGCGACGGGCGGCTCAGCCTGGTCATGGGCAAGGCCTTTGCGCCGAACCACGCGGTGTGGGGAAGCCTGACCGATCTGCGGCGCGGTGGCAGCCACCTGTATCTGCGCTACTCGTTCCCGCCTGAATAGGCCAGGAGCCGCTCAGCCCTGCGGACTCGCCGTCATCCGCCGGCAGTGCTTTTCCAGTTCATCGGGCAGGTCGCCGGGACAGACGCCGCACAGCCGGTTGCCGGGCACCGCGAAATCGATGAAATCGGGGTAGGGCAGGTTCAGCCCGGCCATCAGCTTTCTGAACTCCTCCAGGGTACGTTCGCCGCCGAGCCGCGGATTGCGCATCTTTTCCTGTGCGATCGAGGACACGTGGCGGCCCTTGTAGTCGTGCGCCGGATACACCAGAACCTCGTCCGCCAGCACGAACAGTTTTTCGCGCACACTTTGGTACAAGGCGTCGGCATCGCCGTCCTGGAAATCGGTGCGGCCGCAGCCGTCGATCAGCAACGCGTCGCCGGTGAATACCCGGTCGCCCGCCAGGTAGGAAAAGTGGCCGGCGGTGTGGCCCGGGGTGTGCAAGGGCTGCAGCGTAATGCCGCCCACCTGCAGTGGCGTGCCCTCTTCGATGCCGAGGTCGGTGCAAGGCAGCCGGTCGCAGGCCGGCGCCGCGATCCGGCTTCCAGTGCGCTTCTTCAGTTCCAGCGCGGCCGTGATGTGGTCGGCGTGGATGTGGGTTTCGAGCGTGCAGGCCAATGTCAGGCCCAGGCGCTCGAGTTCGGCCAGGTCGCGCGGGACGGCGACGATGACCGGATCGATCAACACGGCCTGGCCGGTTTCCACGCAGCCGAGCAGATAGGTATAGGTGCTGGACAGCGGCTCGAACAACTGGCGGAAGATCATAGGGCGTCCTCGCGCGGATCAGGCGGTTTCACTCATGCGCAATCGGCGCGTCGGTGAACAGGAATTGCTTCAAATGACTTGAGAATTTGGGGTCTTTTCGCCGAATCCACTCCAGCAGCATGGACGCGTGCTCCTTCTCCTCGTCCCGGTTGTGCACCAGGATGGCCCTGAGCACGGAGTCCTTGCAGGCATCCGCGCGCTGGTTGTACCAGTCCGCGGCTTCCAGCTCTTCCATCAGCGACACGATGGCTCTATGCATGTCGCGCGTTTCGGCGGAAAGTTCTTCGACGGGTTCGTGATAACCGACACTGGACATCCGATGCTCCCTATGAATGGTGGATTTGTTGCGGAAACCTGTTTGGCGTACTCACCGGCGCCCCTGCGGCGCGGCGGCGGTCACGCGCCAGACTGCATTGCCGACATCGTCGGCGACCAGCAAGGCGCCCTGGCGGTCGATGGCGACGCCGACCGGGCGGCCGTAGGCCTTGCCGTCCTCGCTGAGGAAGCCGCTCAGCACGTCGAGCGGGACTCCGGCTGGCTTGCCCTTGACGAAGGGCACGAAGATCACTTTGTAGCCGCTGTGCGGACGGCGGTTCCACGAGCCGTGCTGGCCGACGAACATGCCTTTGGCGAAAGCCGCGGGCAGCGTGTTGCCGGCCGCGGCGGCCAGGCCGAGCGAGGCGGTGTGCGCTCCGAGGGCATAGTCGGGGACGATGGCGCGGGCCACCAGATCCGGCCGCTGCGGGCGCACGCGTTGGTCGACATGCTGGCCGTAATAGCTGTAGGGCCAGCCGTAAAAGCCGCCGTCCTGCAGCGAGGTCATGTAGTCGGGCACCAGGTCGCTGCCGAGTTCGTCACGCTCATTGACTGAGGTCCACAAGGCGCCGCTGTCCGGCTCCCAGGCCATGCCGACTGGATTGCGCAGCCCGGAAGCGAAAATCCGGTGCGCGCCGTTCTTGAGGTCCACTTCCCACACGGCGGCTCGCCCGGCTTCGACGTCCATGCCGCGTTCGGCCACGTTGCTGTTGGAGCCGATGCTCACATAGAGCCGGGTGCCATCGCGGCTCGCGATCAGGTTCTTGGTCCAGTGATGGTTGATCGGCCCGCCCGGCAGTTCGACCAGCCGCGTGCCGGGCGCGGTGATGCGCGTCTCGCCCGCCGCATAAGGGAAGCGCAGCACCGCGTCGGCGTTGGCCACGTAAAGGCTGTTGCCCGCCAGTGCCATGCCGAACGGCGAGCTGAGCCCGGCCAGCAGCACCGTGCGCAGATCGGCAATGCCGTCGCCATCGGTGTCGCGCAACAGCGTGATGCGGTTGGCGCTGGGCACCGCAGCGCCGGCGCGTTGCATCACCAGGCCGGTGATCCAGGCCTTGAAGCCATAGTCGGTTTCGGCTTTGGGCGGGGCATTGGTCTCCGCCACCAGCACGTCGCCGTTGGGCAGCACGTAAAGCCAGCGCGGATGGTCGAGGCCGCGGGCGAAGGCGGCGACGCGCATTCCGGGCGCGGCCTGTGGCGTGACGCCGGCCGGCCAGCCGATCGCGGGCGCGATATTCACGGTCGGGATCAGCGATTCTTGCGCTACGGGCAATGCGGGCCGCGGCCCGGTGCCGGCGGCGATCGGCAGCGTGGCCATGTCACCGCAGGCGCCAAGTGACAGGGCCGCCAGTGTATGGAGCAGTAAGAATTTCAGGTGCATCCTGAAGATCTCAGTTCAATCCGCAGATTACGCAGATTACGCAGAGAGAACAGTGGCCGGTGCCCACGGCTCACCCGGCAGATGGTGCGGTCCGACCAAGTAAGGCCCTGACCCATCTGCGTCAATCGGCGAAATCTGCGGATCAAATGCTTTTGCTGGTTCATGAATCCCGTCCTCCCAGGCGAACAGGCCAGCGCCTACTTGCGTCGCGGCGGCGACAGGGCAGGCTGCACCGCCTGCAGCCGGCCGGCCCGCAATTCGACCACAGCCTTGGCCACCGCGCGCGCCACATTGCGCGCTTCTTCCTGCACGGCCAGGTCGCGGTCCAGCGCCTCGTGACTGCTGGCATACGGCTCGTAGTAGCCGATGTAGCGGTCCAGCCGCGCTGGCGCGCCGGCGTCGATGAAACCCATCCAGTCGAGCCAGTCGGACAGGGCGCGGCGCGCGTCGTCGACGCCGGCCACGTCACCGTGCACGATCAGGCCGTAGACGCGCCCCGCCAGATGCTGCGGATAGTCCCAGCCGGCCAGCTCGAGTTGCTTGGCCAGGGCGGCCTTCTTGCCGCCGGTCGAAGTCGGGTCCGGGTTGCCGCCATCGGCGCAGACCAGGCGGTCGATCATCAGTTTCAGCGGGCTCGGGCTCTGGTACCAATACACCGGCGAAACGATGATCACCGCATGGGCGGCGGTCCAGCGTTCGTAGATCTCGGCCATCCAGTCGTTGGTCTGGTTCATGGCGTGATTCGGGTAGCAACTGCAGGGCCAGTGACAGAGGGGCATCGCGGTCGACGCGCAGCCCTTGCAGGGATGGATCTTGCGTCCGTAGTCGGAGGTGAGCAGGCTCAGGTCGAGCACATCCGTTTCGATGGCGGCCTGCTCCAGTGTTTCGCGCGCGAGGCCCAGCAGCCGGAAAGTCTTCGAGATCTCGCCCGGGCAGGTGCCGTCATTGCGTGCCGAGCCGCAGATCAGCAGCACCCGCGAGGGCGTCAGCGGATCGGCCCAGCGCACCTGCGCGTCGTCGATGCGCTGTTTGGTCGCAAGCCACTCGCTCGACAAGTCGTAGTCGGGATCGGCATGGCCCGGCCCGGCCTTCTGCGTGAAGGGCGCCTTGCGGCCTTCGCTGTAGGCCTGCCAGGCGATTTCTTCGAGTCGCGCTATCGACTGATCTTCGGCGCGGAAGGCCGGATCGACGAAGGAGGCGCGAAAGCGCAGGCCAAATTCGGCGCGCAGCAGCGGCTCCGGCGCCTGGCCTTTGCGAATCTCAATCACGGCGATTCCAGCCTGCGCCGGGCAGCATGCTGCAGGACCCCGGAAGGCTCACGCTCAGGCCATGCTGAGGTCTTTGGCTGCGCCGACCGCAGCCTCGATGACTTCCCGCGCGCTGGCCGTCTCCTGCTCCGTCAGGGTTTCCGCGACCAGCACCACCTGGCCGCTGGCGATCGCATCGCGGATCAGGTCGGAAAACCAGCCGTCCTTGTGTTTGACTCCGGTCTGGGCGCCCGCGGCGGCGCCGACCAGGCCGCCGAGGCTGGCGCCCCAGCCGAGCATGACCAGCGGGGCCACCAGGGGGCTGGCGATGAACAGGCTCAGGCTGCCGGCGACGATTGCGACCTGGGCCAGGGCGCCGATGCCGGTGCCGACCGCGGCGCCGACGGCGCCGTCCACCAGCACATTGGTCAGCACTTCGTTGTCGGCCGATCCTGGCGCGGGGGCGGGCGGTGCCGACTCGGCATCCAGCAGATGCAGCCGGGTGCGCGGCAAGCCGAGTTCGACCAGCCGGGCAAGCGCGGTTTCGGCTTCTTCGCGGTGGGCGAAAAAGCCCGATACATGGTGGCGGTAGGGGTTCATGGCGTTTCTCCGGGGTTGGCTCGTGGGGGACGAGGCTCAACGCTACGCGCTGCAGCCGGCACGCTCTGTGCGCCATCGCACAGAGCGTCGGGTACAGGCATGCACTATCCGGATTCTCCCCTGGAGTGGCGCCGCTTCTCCGCGGGAAACTATTTGACGGGAATCGGCAATGCCTAAGTCACGAAGGGCTCCCACTCTGGTCCATGATGCAAGCAAGAGCGGCGGGATGACCGAATTGCGACATCAGGAATCCCTGCTCAAGACCGGGGCCTTGCAGAATGCGATTCTGAACAGCGCCAACTTCTCCAGCATCGCCACCGACGAAAAGGGCGTGATCCAGATCTTCAACGTCGGCGCCGAGCGCATGCTGGGCTATGCCGCCGCCGACGTGGTGAACAAGATCACGCCGGCCGACATTTCCGATCCGCAGGAAGTCATCGCCCGCGCCGAAGCCCTCAGCCTGGAGCTCGAAACCACGATCAGCCCTGGCTTCGAGGCCCTGGTGTTCAAGGCCTCGCGCGGCATCGAGGACATCTACGAGCTGACCTACATCCGCAAGTACGGCAGCCGCTTTCCGGCCGTGGTCTCGGTCACCGCACTGCGCGACGCCCAAAACGGCATCATCGGCTACCTGCTGATCGGCACCGACAACACCGCGCGCAAGCAGGTCGAGGACGAACAGAAGAAGCTGGACCAGCGCCTGCGCGACCAGCAGTTCTACACGCGCTCGCTGATCGAATCCAACATCGACGCGATCATGACCACCGATCCGGCCGGCATCATCACCGACGTCAACAAGCAGATGGAAGCCCTCACCGGCTGGACCCGCGACGAGCTGATCGGCGCGCCGTTCAAGAATCACTTTACGGATATGGAGCGGGCCGAGGCCAGCATCAAGCTGGCGCTGGTCAAGAAGCGGGTCACCAACTACGAACTCACGGTGCGCGCCAGCCACGGCCAGGAAACCGTGGTGTCCTTCAATGCGACCACCTTCTACGATCGGAGTCGGCGCTTGCAGGGCGTATTCGTCGCGGCGCGCGATATCACGGAGCGCAAGGAAGCCGAAGCGCAGATTCTCAATCTGGCCCTGCATGATTCGCTGACCGGGCTGCCCAACCGCCGCCTGCTGAACGAGCGCCTGGGCCAGGCCATGGCCGCCGGCAAACGCAGCGGCCGCTACAGCGCGCTGATGTTCCTCGACCTCGACAACTTCAAGACGCTCAACGACACCCAAGGGCACTTCGTCGGCGACCTGCTGCTGATCGAAGCGGCGCGTCGCATCGGCAGTTGTGTGCGCGCAGTGGATGTCGTCGCCCGCTTCGGCGGCGACGAGTTCGTGGTGATTCTCAATGAGCTGGATGTGGACAAGGTCAAGTCGGTCGCCGAGGCCCGCGTCGTCGCCGAGAAGCTGCGCGCGGCGCTGGACAGGCCCTATTTGCTGACGTTCAGGCAGGAGGGCAAGGCGGAAGCAACCGTCGAGCACCATTGCACGATCAGTATCGGCGTGGTCGTATTTCTCGACCACGAGGGAAGTCAGGACGACATCCTGAAATGGGCCGATGCGGCGATGTACCAGGCCAAGGAAGCCGGGCGGAACCTGATTCGGTTCTTCGATGCGAAGCTCCGACCGGCGAGAGTTGGCGCTGACGGCACGGCGA
>JAXMJU010000234.1:0-7020 GCA_034376265.1 Sulfuritalea sp. | reverse complement strand
GTGATGTCGGCAGCCTGTTGCTGCAGGCAACGGAAGGCGCCGAGCGGCAGGATGCGCACCGGAAACAGCTTGGCGACCGCGACGGGGCAATCGCTGCGATCGTTCTGCGCGGCCCAGGCCCGGGCCTGTTGCCACAGCTCGGCGTGGTCGGCGATGTGCTGGCGCTGGCGCACCCAGGCCGCACCCTGCGTGGCTTCCGTGTCGCGCGCCAGGCGGCTGCCCAGCAGCGACAGCGTGGCGCGCAGCGCAATGCGGGCGGCGAAGTCCGCGGCCGGCAGAACCAGGCAGAGGGGGCGCAGGGCAATGTCGAGTGCGTTGGAGAGTTCCGGCAGCGGATCGTCGTCGGCTACCAGAATCAGCAGCGTGCGCCCCGCCTGCAAGGCCACGGTCGCAAACGCGGCAAGCGTTGCGATCGGCTGCGGTGGCAACTCCTCGTCGCGCAGGGTGGCGACCAGGGACGCCGCCGCCAGCCCGGCCAGCCAGCGTGCCGCAATCCGCGCCGGATCGTCGCGGTCTATGTCGCCGGCTGTCGACGCAGCGGGCATCGCAATGGAGCTGCCGCAGGATCAAGCCAGCCGCCGCCGGATGCGGCGCGTTTTTGCATTGCGGCTGTCATGGGCGGCTCAGGCGACCTGGGCGATGGCTTGCATGAAGACCGAACGCGGTACCCCGCGCGCCTCGCCGGTCATCTGGAACAATTCCTTCATGTCCAGGATCAGCACGATCTTGCCATTCGAGAGGGTGGTGACGCCGGCGACTCCCTTGGGCCGAAAGTCGTCGAGCGACTTGATCACCGCGTCCTCACGCCCCATGAAACCATCGATGGCGAGAATGAACGCGTGCTCGGCGGTCTGCATCAGCACCCCGTAGGTCGGCACCTGCTCGGAAGGCCAGCCGAGCAGGGAGTTGAGCGGATACATGGGCAGCACCGTGCCGCGCACCACCATGGTGGCGCAGCCGCCCACTTCCTGTACCGCCGACGGCTGGATCGGCATGATCTCGCGCACCATCGACAGCGGTACGGCGAAAGGCTGTTCGCCGAGTTGCACCAGCAATACCGGCAATATCGCCAGCGTCAGCGGCAGCGAGATGACGAAGGTCGAGCCGCGGCCGGGCGTCGATTTGATGTCGATGCGGCCCTTGAGTTTCTGGATGTTGGTTTTGACCACGTCCATGCCGACGCCGCGTCCCGAAACATCCGAGACCGCGTCCTTGGTCGAGAAGCCCGGCAGCAGGATCAGGTTGAAGCTCTGCCGTTCGTCCAGGGTGTTGGCTTCCTCGTCGGTGATCAGGCCTTTTTCCAGCGCCTTGGCGCGCAGGCGTTCGGCATGCATGCCGCGTCCGTCGTCGGCGATCATGATGACGATGTGATCGCCTTCCTGGCGTGCCTCAAGCCGTACCTGGGACTTTTCCGGCTTGCCCGCGGCCCGGCGTTCTTCGGGCGACTCGACGCCGTGATCCACGGCGTTGCGGATCAGGTGGATGATCGGGTCGGACAGATCCTCGATCATCGTCTTGTCGATTTCCGTCTCCTCGCCCACCAGTTCCAGTTCGACATCCTTGCCCAGGCTGCGGGCCAGATCGCGGGCGATGCGGGGATATTTCTGGAACAGGCGGCCGATGGGTTGCATGCGGGTTTTCATCACCGCGTTCTGCATGTCGGATACCAGCAGGTCGAGCTGGCTCACCGCCTGGTCCAGTGCGTGCAGTGTCTCCGAGTCGGATTGGCCATTGATGATCTGCGAGCGCAAGGCATTCAGGCGATTCTTGGTCAGGCCGATTTCGCCGGAAAGATTCAGCACCTGATCGAGCCGCGCCGTATCGACGCGGATCGAGCTGTCGCGCGTCTTTTCGTTTTCGCGGCGCCCGGAGGGCGCGCTCGAACCGGGCCGGTCGGTGCTGCGGCGACCGAGTGCGGCGTGAATGATCTGCTCGGGGGTCTCGCCGCTGACGTCGTGTGACAGCGGGGTGGGCAACGGCGCCGCGCTTGTTGGGGCGGCGGCTGCCGCCGCAAGTTCGGGCGCTGCCGGATTGGTGATGGCGGCGAACAGGGAATCCCAGTCCGGGCCTCGCGCGCCAGCGGCGGGCGTCGCCGGCGAGGTTGTCGTGGGGGTGGGCGGCGCCGCTGTGCCCGGCTTGCCCGCATTCAATTCGCCGGCCAGGGCCGCCTGCAACCGGGCCAGCAGCACGGCGTCGGCGGCGGTGGGCTGCAGGCCGCGCTCCAGCATGTCGAACATGTTGCGTACCGCTCCCGTGGCAGCCAGGATCACGTCCATGATTTCGCCATTGATGCGCAATTCGTTGTTGCGCAGGCGGTCGAAGAGATTCTCCGTCAGGTGGCACAGCGTCACCAGCTCGACCGCATTGAGAAATCCGGCACCGCCCTTGATGGTGTGAAAGCCGCGGAATATTTCGTTGAGCAGGTGGTGGTCGCCCGGGTTCCGCTCAAGGTCCACTAATTTGTTATCAACCCCGGCCAGCAGGTCTCCGGCCTCGACCAGAAAATCCTGCAGCAGCCCTTCCATTCCCTGAAAATTGCTCATTTGCGACTCCTCGACGACAGCCGATTCAGAAACCCAGGCTTTCAAGTAGATCATCGACCTGAGATTGGTTGCTGACGATGTCGACGCGTCCCGCGCCGCCGATCGCCGGACCGTTGAGCAGGCCTTCGGGCGCCTCGGCCTTGCGCTCCAGGGGCATCGCCTCCAGCAGCAGGGCCAGCAACTGGGCTTCCAGGTCCTGCACCAGCGTTACGACTTTCTTGATCACCTGGCCGGTCAGATCCTGAAAGTCCTGGGCCATCATGATTTCCAGCAACTGATCGTTGGTCAGCTTCAGCTGTTGCGGCGCCTCGGCGAAATAGCCGTGGGTGTCGATCGCCAGGGCCTTGAATTCATCGACCGACAATTGATTGGCGAACATGCCTTGCCAGCGCTGGGCAAGCAGCTTGGAGCGGACGATCAGCGCGTCCTGCAGCGGCCGCGCGATGTCGGTTGCATTGAGTACGCGCGAAGCCGCCTGCTCGGTCATCTGTGCGATATAGGCGAGGCGCTCGCGGGCATCGGGGATCTTCTGCGCGGAGTCCTGCAGCAGCTTGTCCATGCCCAGTCCGTGCAGGCTGTCATGCAGCTGGCGGGCAAGATGGCCGAGCCTGTTGAATACCGCGTCGCGTGAATCCGTTGCAGGAGTTGGCGCTGGCGCCACGGCGGCGGGCGGTTGCTCGGGCCAGGCGACGCTGTCGAACAGCGTCTGCAATTCGTCGGAGTCGTTGGCTGCCTGTGCCGACTGCGGCGCCGTGGCGTTGCCTGGCGCAGCGGGCGGTGCGCCGGCCGCGATGCTGTCGAAGAGCGCCTGCAGGTCGGCGGAATCGCCGCTTGCGTCGTGTGTCATTGAATTTGCCATCGTGCCGGTCCCCGGTTGAATTCTTTTAACTGCCTCAGGCGGTCCATCCCAGTTTTTCGAATATTTTTTCGAGCTTTTCGCCCAGCGTCGCCGCCGTGAACGGCTTGACGATATAGCCGGAGGCGCCGGCCTGTGCGGCGAGGATGATGTTCTCGCGCTTGGCTTCGGCGGTGATCATCAGCACCGGCAGGTGCTTCAGCGCCGGATCGGCACGTATCGTCTGCAACAGGGCCAGGCCGTCCATGTTGGGCATGTTCCAGTCGGTGACGACGAAATCGAATCCGCCGCTCTTGAGCTTGTGCAGCGCGACCGCGCCGTCCTCGGCTTCGTCGGCAGTGGTGAAGCCGAGTTCCTTCAACAGGTTGCGCACGATGCGGCGCATGGTCGAGAAATCGTCGACCACGAGAAACTTCAGCTTGGCTTTTTCAATCGTCATAACAGGCTTTCTCCTCGGGGCGTTGCGTGCTTCTGTAGCTGCGAGCGCAATGTGTGCGACAGGGCTTCCGCATCGAATTTGGCCACGTAGGCGTCGACCCCGACGCTCTTGCCCATGGCATGGTTGGCTTCGGACGACAGCGACGAGTGCATGACGACCGGAATGCCGTCAAAGCGCCGGTCCGACTTGATGTTGCGCGTCAGCACGTAGCCGTCCATCTCCGGCATTTCGGCGTCCACCAGAATCAGGTCCAGTTCGTCGCGCACCTCGTGTCCCGCCTGCTGGGCGTGTGCCGCCATGCCCGACAGGCGGGTCCAGGCCTCCATGCCGTTGTGCGCATATTTGTGCTTGACGGCGAGCTTGTCGAGGACCTCGGCGATCTTCCTCCGCGCGACCACGGAGTCATCGACGAAAAACACGTTCAGGGCTTCGCCGCCCTCCATCGGATCGATCTGGCCGACCACGCTGTCGCCAAAGGTGTTGGACATGATCTGTTCGACGTCGAGTATGGACACCAGTCGGCCGTCCGGCAGCTCGGTGATCGCCGAGATGTAGGCGTGGGCGCTGCCGGTGGCGGTGTCGGGCGCGCGCACCTTCTCCCAATCGACGCGGATGATGCGATCGACGTCATGCACCAGGAAGCCGAGATTGCGCTTGCTGTACTCGGCCACCATCATCGATGCCCCGCGCCCAGGTGGGGCATCCTTGAGCTGCATGACCGTCGCCAGGGAAAGCACCGGGATGACGTTGCCGCGCAGGCTGATCAATCCCTCGACGCCGTGCGGCATGTTCGGCGTGCGGGTGATATCGGGCGTATCGCCAACTTCGCGGACCTTGAACACGTTGATGCCGAACACCTCGTGGGTACCGAGCGAGAACAGCAGGATCTCCATCCGGTTGGAACCGGCCAGCTTGGTGCGGGCATCGACGCTGTCGAGCAGGGACTGCGCAGGCGCCACGGTGGTCCGCGCCAGGGCAACCAGGGCCGAACCCGATTCGGACGGCGGCGGGGCATCCTTGCCCAGCAGCAGGCGGGTGAGGGATTCGGAGAGGCGGTGCGGCTCGAATTTCGGAACGTATTCGTCCACCCCGACCGCAAGGCCGAGGTGCCGGTTGGAGATCGACGACAGCGAGGAATGCATCAGCACCGGGACACCGTTGAAGCGCGGATCCGACTTGATGTTGCGGGTCAGCAGGTAGCCGTCCATCTCGGGCATTTCGATGTCGGTCAGTATCACTTGCAGCAGTTCCTTGACCGGCCTGCCGGATCTTTCGGCGTGATCTGCGATGCGGCGCAGCTCGTCCCAGGCAGCCCTGCCGTTAACCGCGCTGATGCCGTGCACCCCCATGGCATCGAGGGTGCGCTGGATCTGCCCGCGCGCGATCGAGGAGTCGTCGGCGTACAGCACCGTCAGGCCCTCGCGTCCAAGCACGGAGATGTTCTCGAACAACATGCTGTCGTCGGGTTTCACCGTCTCCGCCAGAATCCGCTCGACGTCGAGCAGCATGACCAGGCGGCCATCCGGCAGTTCGGTGACGGCGGTCACCAGGCCACCCAGTTCGCTGGTCAGCATTTCCGGCGGCACGCGCATCTGTGCCCAGTCGAGGCGCAGGATGGTATCCACCGATTCGACCAGGAAACCCTGGGTGTGGCCGTTGTATTCGGTCACGATCATGATCTCGCGCGGCGTCTCGGCCGAGATGCCGACATAGTCGCTCAGGTCGACCACGGGAACCAGCGCGCCGCGTAGGCTGACCATGCCCCTGACTGCGGGCGACATTTCCGGGGCGCTGGTGATCGACGGCGTGCGTATGACTTCGCGCACCTTGAAGACATTGATGCCGAAGGTTTCGTGCCGCCCGCTGCGGGCGTCCGGACCGAGCGAAAACAGCAGGATTTCCAGCTTGTTGGTTCCTGCCAGGCGCGTACGTGCATCGATGCTTTTCAGGAGATCAGACATGTTCGAACCTTTCAGTGGTGCGGATGCAGGGCTGGCTAGTCGAGTCATTCATGGGCAGGCTGTCGCTGGGGCGGCATTTTCTCATTCCGTGCGGTAACCCACGCGTACGCCGCCCCAATGCCGGCCCTGAACATATACCGGGGCCGACATGTCATGCATTATCTCGCCGGTATCGCGGCGGTAGGTCTGCAACAGGAAGGGCAGTTCGTGGTCGCCGCAGCGCTTGCCGACCGGATCGTCGAAGATGCGCTTGGTACGATTGCCGATCATATCGACTTTGTCGTCGCCGCTAAGCGGCTGGCAGAATCGCGTGTTGTGCGTCGGCACGTAACCGCGCCGGTCGCAGGCAATCGAGTAGGTCAGTTCCTTCATCTGTTGCAATGGCGGCTCCTGCAGTGCGGGCAGCAGCCGGTCGCAGAAGGCGTCGCTCTTGGTATGAAATTTCTGCGGGCGGGTATTCGGTATCGGCTCGTAGTTGGCGTCGAACAGATCGTCAAGCGAGATCTGGCCGCGACTGACGGCCTCCTCGAAGGCCCGGCCGACAGCCTTGGCCAGGCCTTGCACCAGGGTCGGCATGCGTTCGTGAAGTTTCATCGCGACTTCTCCCGCGGTGCCGAGCTTGAAAATCTTTCCGGCCTCCTGCAGGTTGGCCGCCAGGTAGGTGAGCTGCGTCGACTCGGTGAGGTTGTTCCGTGCGTTGATGGCATTGCGCTCGGCCAGCTCGATGATGCGATTGACGTTGCCGGCGATGTCCTGTGCCTGTCGGCTTTGCTGGTTCATGGCGCTGGCGATGGCGGAAACATTGTCGAGGGTGTCCTGCGCCCCGTGATTGATCGATTCGAGCGCTTCGGCGGCTTTCTGCGCCAGTTGCGCGCCGTTCTTGGCCTGCAGCGAGCCGGCCTTGATGGTGGTGATTGCGCTGTTGGTTTCGGACTGGATCGCGGCGATCACGCTGCTGATTTCGCCGGTTGCCGCCGTGGTTCGCTCGGCAAGCTTTCTCACCTCGTCGGCCACCACCGCAAAGCCACGCCCCTGCTCACCGGCCCGGGCCGCCTCGATGGCCGCGTTCAGCGCCAGCATGTTCGACTGGTCCGCCAGGTCCTTCACCGTCCGGGTGATGGCGCCGATCTGCTTGGTGCGCTCGTTGAGCGCGCTGACCTTACTGGAGATGCTCTCTACCTGAGTGCGGATCTCTCCCAGCCCGCCCAAGCTCTTCTCGAT
>JAXMJU010000233.1:0-29136 GCA_034376265.1 Sulfuritalea sp. | reverse complement strand
GCAGGACGGCGCTTGCGAACGGGACGAGCCAGTGGATCACCGGCGAGGCGTCGCGACGCGACGGACACCATTTCCGCGCGCGTGCCTGCGCGCTGCTCACGGGCATCGGCACGGTGAAGGACGACAACCCGCGGCTCACCGTGCGCGAGGTGGTGACTACCCGGCAGCCGCTGCGCGTGGTGATCGACAGCCGGCTCGAAACGCCGCTCGATGCCGCCGTGCTGGACGGTGGCAATGTGTTGATCGCCGCGGCCCAGGATAATCCGTTGCGCAGTGCGGCCTTGCAGGCGCGCGGCGCGGAAATCGTGATCCTGCCCAATCCTCAGGGCAAGGTCGATCTTGCCGCTCTGCTGCAGGAGCTGGGCAAGCGCGGCATCAACGAAGTGCTGGCCGAAGCCGGGACCCGGCTCAACGGTTCGCTGCTGCGCGAAGGCTGTGTCGATGAACTGCTGATCTACCAGGCGCCGGTTCTGATCGGCGATGTTGCGCGCGGCATGTTCGGCCTGACGGAACTCAGCGATCTGGCCGGCGCCCGACGTCTCAATATCATCGAGCGCCGCAACGTCGGCGCCGACTTGCGCATCCGGGCGCGCCTTGCCTAAAGACGACGGCCACCGCAATTTTCCCGGCCGCGGACTGCTGATCAACGTCCTGCGCGTGTTTCATATCGCCGGTCTGGCCGGGATTTCGGCGGTGGTGCTGGGCGGCGCCGGAGGTGCCGAGAGCTGGGGCGGCCTGATGCTGGTCTCGGGACTCGGCATCGTCGCTCTCGACGCCTGGGCCAATCCGGTTTACTTCCGCCAAGCCAAGGGCCTGGGCACCCTGTTGAAGATCGCGCTGGTCGGCTTGCTGGTGCTCTGGGAGCCCGGACGCCTGCCCTTGTTCTGGTTCGTGCTGGCCTTCTCGGTCGCGCTCAGTCATGCGCCGGGACGCTACCGGCATCGGCAGCTGTTCTGACCCGCAGAGGCTAAGCGGCGGTTGTGACAGTCCCGCATACCACGCAGCCCGGATCGCGCGGCACGCGGATTTCGCGCCATTCCATGCCCAGGCCATCGAGCAGCAGCAAGCGCCCGGCGAGGCTGGTGCCGCAGCCGATCACCAGCTTGAGGGCTTCCGCGGCTTGCACCGTGCCGATGATGCCGGTCAGCGGCGCGAACACGCCCATCACGGCGCAGCGCACTTCCTCGACATCCTGTCCCTCGGGAAACAGGCAGTGATAGCAGGGCCCGTCCGCCTGGCGCGAATCGAACACCGCCACCTGGCCGTCGAAACGGATCGCGGCGCCTGAAACCAGCGGCTTGCGGAACTTGACGCAGGCGCGATTGACGGCATGGCGCGTGGCAAAGTTGTCGCAACAGTCGAGCACGATGTCGGCCAGCGCGACTTCATCGTCCAGGCGTTGGCCCGAAAGCCGCTCGGACAGCTCGACGACATGGCATTCGGGGTTGATCTCGCCCAACGTGCGTTTGGCCGAGGCGGTCTTGGCCATGCCGATCGCGTCGGTGCGATGCAGGATCTGGCGCTGCAAATTGGTCAGGTCAACCGTGTCGCCGTCCGCCAGCACCAGGCTACCGATGCCGGCCGAGGCCAGGTAGTAGGCGGCGGGTGAGCCCAGGCCTCCGGCGCCGATGACCAGCGCGCGCGCCTTGACGATATTCTCCTGACCCTCGATGCCGATTTGCGGCAGCAGGATGTGGCGGCTGTAACGCAGCAGTTGCTCGTCGGTCACGGCAGCGCCTAGCGTTCCTGTCTCAACTCGGGCGGCGTTTCGTCGTGGTCGCCGTGCGGGTGATGTTCCCAGGCCTTGGAATAGATCTCGTGCGATTTCTTGATCAGGCGCTCCGGCACGCGCATGTTGCGCATCTGGGTTTCTTCGCAAAAATACACCACGGTCCGCATCAGCTTGCTGTACATGCTGTTGTCGAGATGAAAGCCCTGCCGCATCAACGCAGCTTCGAGGCCTTCGAGCGAATAATCGCTGATCTCGTACCAGATCGACAGGCTGTAGGGCGCCAGCCCGGTATCGATTTCCATGCCATCGAGTCCGGCCAGCAGCTTGCGCGCCTCCTCGACATGTTCCGGATGCTGGTGGTCGAAGCGCAGTTCGCGGTGCTTGCGCGTGCCGGGTTGCGGAACGAAGGCGGCGGGACGTCGGCGAGACTTGCCGTCGCGCAATTCATCGCGCAACTCGCGGGCCTTTTCGGGAGTCATACGGCTCATCGCGCGCGTCCTGCCTCAGCGCTTGATGATCTGCCAGGCTTTCAACAGATTCACGGCCTGCCCCAACTGGTAGTCCTTCGGCGAGGCGAATTCGATCGGTGCGTGCGGCGATTCTTCAGCCTCGTCGGCCTTGCCCTTCTTGTCGTTCCTGGTCTGCGACTTCGGCGCTGCCGGCTCGGCGGCCTTTTCCTTTTCGCCACCGAGATGTCGTTCCAGGTCGGCCTCGCGTATGCGCTCGCGCGATCCGCCGTTGGCGCTTTCCTCGACGATGATGTCGGGGGTGATGCCCTTGGCCTGGATCGAGCGGCCCGAGGGCGTGAAATAGCGTGCCGTGGTGAGCTTGATCGCGGCATTGTTGGACAGCGGCAGCACGGTTTGCACCGAGCCCTTGCCGAAGGTCTGAGTGCCCATCACCACGGCCCGCTTGTGATCCTGCAGCGCGCCGGCGACGATCTCCGAGGCGGAGGCCGAACCGGCATTGACCAGCACCACCATCGGCGTGGTCCTGGCGTAAGCCGGCAGGTTCTTCAAGAAGTCGTCCTTGTGGCCGCGCTGGTAGTCTTCCGGGCTCGCCAGATAGCGCCGCTTGGCATCCTCGGTACGGCCGTCGGTCGAGGTGACCAGCGTCTGCGGTGGCAGGAAGGCGGCGGAAACGCCTACCGCCCCGTTGAGCAGGCCGCCGGGATCGTTGCGCAGATCGAGCACCAGACCCTTGATGCCGGTGCCCTTGGCTTCCTGGTCCGCCTTCGCCATTTTTTCCAGATGTTTGACCACGTCCGGCGCGGTTTCTTCCTGAAACTGGGTGACCCGCAGATAGCCGAAGCCGCCTTCGAGCAGTTTCGACTTGACGCTCTGCACCTTGATCTTCTCGCGTGTCAGCGTGACTTCGAAAGGCTTCATCTCGCCCTTGCGCACGATGCTGAGCCGGATCTGGGTCTTCGGCTTGCCGCGCATCTTCTTCACGGCGTCGTTCAGCGAAAGGCCCTTGACCGGGGTGTCGTCGATCTTGATGATCAGGTCGCCGGGCTTGAGCCCGGCCTTGTGCGCCGGCGTGTCCTCGATCGGCGCCACCACCTTGACGAAGCCGTCTTCCATGCCGACCTCGATGCCGAGTCCGCCGAATTCTCCCTGGGTGCTGACCTGCAGATCCTTGAACGAGTCCGCGTCCAGGTAGGCCGAATGCGGGTCGAGATTGGCCAGCATGCCGCTGATGGCGTGGGTGATCAGCTTCTTGTCATCGACCGGCTCGACATAGCCCTGCTTGATGGCGTTGTAGACATCGGCGAAGCTGCGCAGCTCTTCGATCGGCAAGGCCGACGTGGCGGCGTCCTTGCCGGCACTGGCGGAAAAATTCAGACTGACCAATATGCCGGCAATCAGACCGGTGACTACCAGACCCACTTGTTGCAGCTTGCTGCTCATAGGAACTCCGAAGGACACAAAGGCAATTTGAACACCCCCACCCCCCATCCCCCGCCCGGGCGGGGGCTACTGGTTGGCTCGCTACGCTCGAAAATCAAGGGCCACTTCTTTGAAGCACACTAGCGCTTGCCGGCCCATTTCAGGGGATCGAACGGCTGGCCCCGATGCCTGAGTTCAAAGTATAAACCCGAGTCGGGGTTGCCGCCGCTGTTTCCCACGGTGGCGATTGGTTCGCCGCCCTTGACGTTGGCTCCCACCGCAGCCAGCAGGGATTCGTTGTTGCCATAGACCGACAGGAAATCGTCGCCGTGATCGATGATCAATAGGTTGCCGAAGCCGCGCAACCAGTCCGAGAAAACCACGGCGCCGCTGGCCACCGCCTTGACCTCGACGCCCTCGGCGGCACGGATGAAGAGGCCTTTCCAGGCGGCGCCGCCTTCCGGGCGCGGGCTGCCGAAGCGGCCGTCGATGACCCCCTTGACCGGCAGGCGCAGGTGGCCGCGCAGGGCGGCGAAGGCGCCGCCGACGTTCCCCGGGTCATGGTTCTTGAGCTTCGGCGCCCTGGCCGTCGCCGTGCCGCCAGCGCCAACTTTCGGCCTGGCGCGCTTCGATGCCGCGATGCGGGCCAATCCCTTGATCAGTTTTGTCAGCCGCTGCTCATCTCGTTTCAGGGTGTTGATTTCACGGCGCTGCGCCTTGAGTCGATCGGCGATCGCGATCAGCTTGGTCAGCCGCTGCTTCTTGCGGTCGAGCAACTGGGCGCGGCTTTCCTGTTGTCGGCGTTCGATTTCGACCAACTGCTCCTGCCGCGCCTGCGCCGCATCTGTGAGGCGCTTTTGCTCGGCGGCGACCGCGCGCAATTGGTTGATCAGATCGGCCTTGGCGCGCGAGAGTTGGGTCAGGAAATACTTGTCGCGGGCCGCCTGGTTGGGGTCGCGGCCCGACAACAGCAGCTTCAGCGCGTCGGCGTCGCCGCCGACAAACTGGCGATTGATCAGGCGCGCCAACTGATTCTGCTGCGTGTCGGCCTGGCGGTCGAGCCGCTGGCTCTGCGCCGCGAGCTCGTCGAGCTGGGCTTTCAGGTCGGCACGTTCGGCAGCCAGTTCATGCAGGCGCCGGTTGGTGTTCGAGATCGCCGATTCGGTCTCCCGCAACTGGTCGGCGGCGGAGGTTTTCGATTCCTCGGCGGCCGCCATCTCGCGCCGCAAGGCCTCGATGCGGCCTTTCAGGTCCTGCAGTTCGCCCTTCTTCGAATCGACGCTGGCGGCGAATGAGGTGGCGGCGAGAAATGCAACAAGGCAGAGCGCATTGCGGCAAATCCCGCGCCCGGGAATCACGCCTTTGCTTTGCCCTGGTTCGCCACGGCTTGCATGGCAGCCTTGATCGCTTCCTGGTCGCCCAGATAGTAGTTGCGGATCGGCTTCAGGTCGGCGTCGAGTTCATACACCAGCGGCTGCGCGGTCGGGATGTTGAGGCCGACGATGTCGGCGTCGGAGACATTGTCCAGGTATTTGATCAGCGCCCGCAGGCTGTTGCCGTGGGCCGCAATGATCACCTTCCTGCCCGATTTGACCATCGGCGCGATGGTTTCATGCCAGTAGGGGAGGAAACGCTCGACGGTGTCCTTGAGGCACTCGGTGCGCGGGAACTGTGCCGGCGGCAGGTCCGCATAGCGCGGATTGGCAGTCTCCAGGCGCGGATCGTCCTCGGCCAGCGGCGGCGGCGGCGTGTCGTAGGCGCGGCGCCAGACCAGCACCTGCTGGTCGCCGTACTTGGCGGCGGTTTCTGCCTTGTTGAGCCCCTGCAGCGCGCCGTAATGGCGTTCGTTCAGGCGCCAGGAATGCTGCACCGGAATCCACATCCGGTCCATTTCCTCCAGCACCGTCCACAGCGTCTTGATCGCACGGCGCAGCACCGAGGTATAGGCGATATCGAAGGCGTAGCCTTCCTTCTTCAGCAGTTGGCCGGCGGCTACCGCCTCGGCGAGGCCTTTCTCGGTGAGGCCGACGTCGGTCCAGCCGGTGAAGCGGTTTTCCTGGTTCCAGGTCGATTCGCCGTGGCGAAGCAGAACGATCTTGTACATGGGGTAAGCCTTAGCGCACAAAAAACGCCATTCTACCGCCCGCACCAGCGCCAATCCGGTGGCTGCTGCGCCGAAATGACGATCCGTCACACCTCCAACAGTAATCTATAATATTCAAAATTGCCGCGACAAGAAGCCGGGTAAATCACAATTAGGGGTAGCACGGCATGAATACAGCGATCGACGAATTGATAGGAAAGCAGGAGCATATAGAAACGGCCGCAAGGGCGCTGAAGGCGATTTCGCATCCGCTGCGCCTGAAAATCCTCTGCGTGGTGGGCGACCAGGAAACCTGCGTGCAGGATATCGTCGAGGCCGTCGGCACTTCACAGAGCAATATTTCGCAACACCTCGCCATTTTGCGCGACAAGGGCGTCCTGCAAACCCGCAAGGAAGCCAATCGGGTTTTTTATCGTATTGCCGACCAGCGTACCCTTCAGCTCATCGCCATGATGCGCGAGGTGTTCTGCGGCGTTTCGGCACACAGGGAATAGACGACAATGGAATTTGTGCAAGAGAACCTGATTTGGGTGGCGCTGGCCTTGGTCAGCGGCGGCATGCTGTTGTGGCCGATGGTGACCGGCGGCGGTGTCGACAATCTGACGCCGGCGCAGGCGACCCTGCTGATGAACCGCGAAGACGCGCTGGTGCTGGATGTGCGCGAAGCCGCAGAGTGGAGTTCCGGCCACATCACCGGGGCGCGCCACATCACTCTCGGCCAGCTTGAGAAACGCATGTCCGAGCTGGAAAAATTCAAGGACAAGCCGATCATCGTCATCTGCGCGTCGGGCAACCGTTCCTCGTCGGCCTGCGGCCAGTTGAAGAAAAGCGGCTTTGCCAAGGTTTTCAGTCTTGCCGGCGGCATTGCCAGCTGGCGCGATTCCAGCCTGCCCCTGACCACCAAGTCCTGAACCAGGAAATTCACATGGCCAAAGTCCTGATGTATTCCACCGCCGTCTGTCCTTATTGCGTGCGTGCCGAGCTGCTACTGACGCGCAAGGGCGTCACCGAGATCGAAAAGGTCCGCGTCGACCTCGCGCCCGACCGGCGCGAAGAAATGATGCAAAAGACCGGTCGCCGCACCGTGCCGCAGATCTACATCGGCGAAACCCACGTCGGCGGTTGCGACGAGCTCTATGAACTGGAGCATCAGGGCAAACTCGATTCGCTGCTGGCCGCGTAGAATTCGAGTCTTTCCTTCACTATCCAATTCATCATGAGCGACGAGCAGCCGGTTTTCAGCATCGAAAAGATTTACGTCAAGGATCTGTCCATCGAGGTGCCCAATGCGCCGCAGATCTTTCTGGAGCGCGAGACGCCGAGCATCGAGGTGCAGATCCAGAGTGCGGCGACCGCCATCGGCGAAGGCATGTACGAAGTGGCGCTGACGGTCACCGTGAATGCGAAGGAAGGCGAAAAAGCCTTCTTCCTGGTCGAGGTGGTGAAGGCCGGCATTTTCCAGATCCGCAACGTGCCCGAGCAGGACATGGAACCGATTCTCGCCGTGGCCTGCCCCAACATCCTGTTTCCCTATGCTCGCGAAACGGTCTCCGATGCGATCAACCGCGCGGGCTTTCCGCCGGTGATCCTCGCTCCCGTCAACTTCGAGTCGCTGTATCAGCAGCGCCTGATGGAACAGCAGCAGGCCGAGAGCAAGATTCAGTTGCAATAGTTGATGATGGCGGCACGCCGATTTCCAGCGCTTGTACTCGGTCTGGCGGCCCTGGCCGCCGCGTCCGCGGCGCATGCGCTGGATTACCTGTCGCTGGCCGAGGCGGCGCCGGCCTACGACGCGCCGTCGGCCAAGGCCCGGCCCCTGTTCGTGGTGCTCGCCGGTACCCCGGTGGAACTCGTGGTCGGCCTCGACGGGTGGTCCAAGGTACGCGACAGTCGGGGCGAACTGATCTGGATCGAGAAGAAGCACCTGACGGACAAGCGCAATGTCATCGTGCGCGTGGAGCGGGCGCAGGTCCGCGCCGCCGCCGAAGACCAGGCAGCGCTGGTGTTCGAGGCGGAACGCGACGTGGTGCTGGAATTCGTCGAAGCAATTCCGGGTGGCTGGGTCAAGGTCAGACATCGCGACGGACAAAGCGGTTTTCTCAAGGTGCCGCAAGTCTGGGGTCTGTGAACGCGGCGACCAGGATCCTGCACATGAGGGATACGCGATGCGGATAGCGGTGCTGGGCGCCGGTGCCTGGGGTACGGCGCTGGCCATCGCCTTTGCCGCAAGGCATCAGGTGATCCTCTGGGCGCGCGATGCGCAGCGCGTCGCGGACATGGCCTGCCGCCGCGAGAACCAGCGCTATCTTCCGGACTGCCCATTTCCCGCCGACTTGCAGCTTACCGCCGATTTCCCGACGGCCCTGGCCGGCGCCGATCTGGCGATCCTCGCCGCTCCGCTGGCCGGCCTGCGTCCCCTGCTCGAGCAACTCAAGGCCGACGCACCGGCCCCGCCGTTTCTCTGGGTGTGCAAGGGGCTCGAAGCCGGCAGCGGACTGCTGCCGCACCAGGTGGTGGCCGCAGTGATGGGAGATGTGGCCTGCGGCGTGCTCACCGGGCCGAGTTTTGCCCTCGAAGTGGCGCGCGGCCTGCCCACCGCAATCACCCTCGCATCGACCGATGCCGCATTTGCCGAGACCACCGCGCAGCGCTTGCATGGCGGCAACCTGCGCATTTATGCCAACCATGATCTGATCGGTGCCGAAGTAGGCGGTGCGGTGAAGAACGTGCTGGCCATCGCGACCGGCATCTGCGACGGACTTGGCCTGGGGCTCAATGCCCGCGTCGCCCTGGTCACGCGCGGCCTGGTGGAGATCACCCGTTTTGGCGAGGCGCTCGGCGCCCGACGTGAAACCTTCACGGGACTGGCCGGCATGGGCGACCTGATCCTGACCTGCACCGGCGAGCTTTCGCGCAATCGCCGCGTCGGCCTGCTCTTGGCGGAGGGTAAGACTCTGCCGGAGATCGCTGGAGAGTTGGGGCATGTCGCGGAAGGTGTTCCCGCCGCGCGCGAAGTGGCCCGCCGCGCCGCCGAACTTGGCATCGAGATGCCCATCACACGCGCGGTGACCGCTGTACTCGACGGCCGCATCACGCCGCGCGCCGCCGTGGAACAGCTGATGGCGCGCGAGGCGAAGAACGAGTGAATTGCTCATCCCCCAGCCCCTTCTCCGCGAGAAGGGGTGACTTTGGCTCGCTACGCTCGCAGTGACTACGATGGCCTGCCTTGGGGCGGCCCGGCGGCAGGCTAGGCGCCGCCGGCGAATCCCTGCTGTCGCCAGGCCTCATAGACCATGACCGCCACGGCATTGGACAAATTCAGGCTGCGATTTCCCGGTATCAGCGGCAGGCGCAGGCGGTGGCCCTGATCGATGTCGGTCAGCACCGCGGCCGGTAGGCCGCACGATTCCGAACCGAAAACGAAGACGTCGCCGGGCCGAAAGGTTTTACCGTAGTGAGGGGCGCTGCCCTTCGTCGTCAGCGCAAACAACCGGGCATCGCCCAGTACCGAGCGGCAGGCCGCCCAGTCGGGATGCACCGTAACCGTCACCAGTTCAGCGTAATCCATGCCGGCGCGCCGCAACTGGGCTGCCGACAGGTCGAAGCCGAGCGGTTCGACGAGGTGCAGCCGGGCTCCGGTATTGGCGCAAAGACGAATCACATTCCCGGTGTTGGGCGGGATTTCCGGGGCCACGAGAACAACATGGAACACTTGCAGGGACCTCCGAAAAGCACTGGTTTCTGCAGAATCAGCTGATTGGACAAAAACTTTCGTGCAAAATCGCAACAATCAAGGCCAGGATTCTAAGGCCGCAAGGGAGATTGCCTGATGGCACGTCCGGAAAAGATTCGCCTCGGCGACATGCTGGTGCAGCAGAACCTCATTACCGCCGAACAGCTCAAGCTTGCGCTCGAAGAACAGAAACGCTCGGGCCGCAAGCTTGGCCGGATCCTGGTGGAAAACGGCTATGTTACCGAGGAAGGCATCTCGCGCGGCTTGGCCCGCCAGTTGGGCGGAGAATTCGTCGACCTCAAGACCTTCAAACTGCAACCCGAGCTGATCAAGCTTCTGCCGGAAGCCCAGGCGCGCCGCCACCGCGCGTTGGTGTTGAGCGAGCGGGCGGGACTGCTGATCGTCGGCATGGCCGACCCTACCGACCTCACGGCATTCGACGAACTGGCGCGCATTCTCCGCCGCGACATCGATTTTGGCGTGGTGACAGAAAGCCAGCTGTTGTCCGCAATCGACCGTGTTTACAGCCGCGCTGCCGAAATCAGCGGGCTGGCCAAGGAACTGACGGCCGACATGGGGGACGCGTCGATCCAGTTCGGCAACATCCTGGGCCTCACCGCAGGCGCCGAGGACGCGCCGGTCGTCAAACTGCTCAATACCGTGTTCGAGGAAGCGCTGAAACTGCGCGCATCCGACATCCATATCGAGCCGCAGGAAAATTCGCTGGTGATCCGCTTTCGCATCGACGGCGTGCTGCACGTGCAGACCGAGGCCGATTCCAAAATATCTTCAGCACTGGTGTTGCGCCTGAAGCTGATGTCGGGTCTGGATATTTCCGAGAAGCGCCTGCCACAGGACGGACGTTTCAACATCAAGCTGCGCGACACGTCGATCGACATCCGCATCTCGTCGATGCCCACGCAACACGGCGAATCCGTTGTCATGCGCCTGCTTGCGCAGAATACCGGCTTGCTGCAACTCGACCGCCTGTACATGCCGCCGCGCATCCTGGAGCGTTTTCGCCATGCCATCGATCGGCCGTCGGGCATCGTGCTGGTCACCGGTCCGACCGGATCGGGCAAGACCACCACGCTATATGCGGCGCTCAACGAACTGAACACGCCGGAGAAGAAGATCATCACCGTCGAGGATCCGGTCGAGTATCGGCTGCCAGGGCTGAACCAGGTGCAGGTGCACGAGAAGATAGACCTGTCCTTCAGTCGCGTTCTGCGCACGGCCTTGCGCCAGGATCCGGACATCATCCTGCTGGGCGAAATGCGCGACCAGGAAACGGCGGAAATCGGTATGCGAGCCGCCATGACCGGCCACCTTGTGCTCTCGACCCTGCACACCAACGATGCGCTATCGACGCCGATCCGCCTGCTCGACATGGGCGTGCCGCGCTACATGGTGGCCTTGTCGATCCAGATGGTGCTGGCCCAGCGTCTGGTGCGGGTCATTTGCGAGTACTGCTCCGTGCCGCATCAGTTGGCGCCGCATGAGCATCTTTGGCTCAAGTCGGAACTCGGTGACCGGGTAGATGGAATCGAGTACCGGCACGGCGAAGGCTGTAGCCACTGCGCCAACACTGGGTACCAGGGCCGCCAAGCCGTATATGAACTACTGGAAATGACCAATGTCCTGGTCGAGGCCGCCAACCGTGGCGACCCCAACGAATTCATGCAGGCGGGTCGCGAACAGATGGCCGGCAATACGCTGCGCCGCGATGCCGTGCGTTTGGTGGTCAGCGGTCGCACCACGGTAAACGAAGCCATGCGCATCAGCACCCAGCTCGACGAGTAGCACGATGGCCCCCCACGCTCGAAAAATTGACTCGCTGTCCCTCCAAGGGGGGCATAGCCGCCCTTGGGGCGGCCCGGCGGACGACTAGACGATGCCCAATTTTTCCTATCGCGGCCGTAGCGGCAACGGCGAAACCGTGCAGGGCACCCTGGAGGGGCCGACCGCCGGAGCGGTGGCCGACATGCTGGTGGTGAGCGGCGTGACGCCGATGGAAATCAAGCCGGCTGTGGCCAGCGCGGGACCAGGGGGCGGCTCCAGCCTCAATATCGAAATCTTCAAGCAAAAGGTCCGCCACGTCGACGTCTTGCTTTTCTCCAAGCAGATCTACACGCTGCTCAAGGCCGGCGTGCCGATCATGCGGGCGCTGGCCGGTTTGCAGGAATCAAGCACCAATCCGGCAATGAAGACTCTGTTGCAGGATGTCCGCGACAGTCTGGATTCGGGGCGCGAATTGTCGGCGGCGCTGGCGCGCCATCCAAGGGTATTTACTGCGTTCTATGTATCCATGGTTCGTGTCGGCGAAATGACAGGCAGGCTCGAGGAAGTCTTCATCCGGCTATTCGACCACATGGAGTTCGAACGCTTCATGAAGGAACAGGTCAAGGGCGCCCTGCGTTACCCGTCATTCGTGGTTGCCGCGATGGTGTTCGCCATGGCGGTGGTCAACGTCTTTGTGATTCCGGCTTTTGCCAAGGTGTTCAAGGGATTTGGGGCGGAACTGCCCCTGATGACCCGCATCCTGCTGAACACCTCGGAATTTACCGTCGCCTGGTGGCACACGATATTGGTGGCTGCGGTTGTTCTGGTCTTTGGTTTTGCGCGCTTCATTCGAACCCGCGCGGGCAGGCTCTGGTGGGATGAATTCAAATTGAAGCTGCCCCTTGCCGGGAAGATCATCCTGAAGGCCACCCTTGCCCGATTTGCCCGCAGCTTTGCGCTAGCCTCCCGTAGCGGCGTACCCATCATCCAGGCGTTGTCCAACGTCGCTGCGACGGTCGATAACGCCCACATTTCGCGCAAGCTCGACGAGATGCGTGACGGTGTCGAGCGTGGCGAGAGCATACTGCGCACGGCCATCCGGGCGGGAGTATTTACCCCGGTAGTGATCCAGATGATCGCCGTCGGCGAAGAGTCGGGAGCGCTCGACGACATGATGCAGGAAGTCGCGGACATGTATCAGAACGAGGTCGAGTACGAACTCAAGACCCTCAGCCAGAAGATCGAACCGATCCTGATCATTGCGCTTGCCGCCATGGTTCTGGTTCTTGCGCTGGGCATCTTCCTGCCGATGTGGGACCTGGGCAAGGTCGCGACGAAACGATGAGCCGTCGATTCTCCGGACGTCTCCGGGGGTTTTCGCTGCTTGAAATCGTCGTGATCGCGGCGCTGGCGATGCTGCTGTTGTCGGTCGCGTTTGTGCGCTATGCCAGCGTGCAGGCAATTGCCGAACAGTCGGACAAGAACGCCGTGCTCGAATCGCTGCGGGTGGCCCTGGCACTCAAGGCGACCGAAATCGCCATGCGCGAGGGGGCCGGCCGAGTGCGCGTGCTGGAACAAACCAATCCCTTCGAACTTCAAGGTGCCAAATTATCCAATTACGGCGGAGAAGTCCGTCAGCCCGTCGATTTGGCGCCGGGGACTTGGTACTATTCTCCAAAAAATCGGGAGCTGCTCTACGCCGAGCGGTGGGCAGAAGGGAGTGTTTCTGTACCCGCAAGTTCGGTGACTCAGCACTATCGCGTGGTGGTTCGCTTCGGAGCCGGTGGCGTCGACGGGGTTATAGTGCACCACGAGCGTTCAACCAGACGGTAACGGTAATGCAAAGCAGACAGCAATGGAAATCCGCGACGGGCTTCACCCTGATCGAACTGATCGTGGTCATCCTGATCCTCGCCATCCTCGGCGCGATTGCCTTGCCACGATTCATGAACACGGCAGGCGACGCCCGAACCGCAGTGATGAAGGCGGTCGAGGGCGCGATGCGCGGGGCCAACAGCATGTTGTACGCGAAGGCGGCAGCCAACGGCCAGGAAAACGCCGGTAGCTACACGATTACGCTCCCGGCGGGAGAGACTGTCGAACTCAGGTTCGGTTATGCCGCGTCCTCCCTGGAATTGATGAAGGCCATGGAATTTTCCCCGGCAGAAGATTTCATTCGGGATGGCACTGCCATTCGTCACGCCAAAGCCAACAGTCCGGCCGGTTGCCAGGTTTCCTACGTCCCGCCGACTGCACCCGGCCTGAGTCCCACCTATACTGCAACATATGCGGCGGGTCCGTCAGGTTGTTGATTCGATGGTGAAGCCAAGTGCGTGTTTGCCCCAACAAAGTTGCTTGAACGCTGTTGCCGGGGCTCGGAGTGTTGAAGTGAGGCGAAGGAAGATTAGCGGTGCCCAGCGCGGCTTCACCCTGGTTGAACTGGTGACGGTGATAGTAATTCTGGGAATTCTGGCTGCTATCGCGATACCTCGTTATAGCGGCTTCAAGGAACACGGCGAGGAGTCGGTGGCCAATGCCGCGGTAGCTGCCGTTGCCGCTGCGGCAGCCCTTTGCTACTCGACCCTGCGCAGGAAATGCACCTTTGCCGAGATCACCAGTGCCAGCTATTTAACTGTGCAGGATGCGACCGTCGGGGGCAGTTGCGCGAACGTTACCGCGACATCCGGGTCTACTTTATCGACTGTCACATTGAGCATCACGGAGTTCTGCAACTGACGATGGCAGGAAATTCTGGCTTGGCCGTTGTTCGAAGTGCGTGCGGTTTGTATTTGCGAATTTGCTGTGAGTGCGTGACTTAGCTCATGGTGCAGTGTGGCAAAGGCGGGTAGACTTAGATATAAAGATATATTGTGGATTCCCGTCTTTTGGGGAATCCAATCCGACGGTTCGAATAGATTGATTTTTCGCGATAGGAATTTACATGAAAGCATTGAACATCAAGCGTGGGCAACAATCCGGTTTCACCCTCATCGAATTGATCGCCGTGATCGTAATCCTCGGCATCTTGGCCGCGATTGCCGTGCCGAAATTCACGGGCTTGAACACGGCGGCGCAGACCGCAGCAGACGATTATTCGTCCGCAGCCAGCAAGACCGGAGCCGAGGTGACTGCGGCCGGCCTGTCGGGTGTCTCGGTAGGCAACTTATAAGCTAGTTGCAGGTTTGCTGGGGGCTGCGCCGGTCCGCCGGATACGGTGGGCCGGCGCAGCCCTTGTCATTTTCGACGCTCGGCGTGTGTCGAATTGCCGGCCGGCCGGAAGGTGGGCGGGCGTAGCGTCAATCACGGTAACGAGGTTTCAGTTGCCGAATACCCGCCGCGCGACTCGCCGCTCGGTGGCCGCCTCTGCCGATTTTCCGGATCTTTCCAAAATCTCCGCGTGCCTCACCACCGCGGCTTTTGCCAGCGGTATCGCGAAGAGTGCGCGTCTTGCGTGCCAGTCCTGTTGTTGCGGCACGATGCCGGCAGACGCGGGTTGGCGTGCTATTTCCGTGCTCGCCCAGGCCCCAAATATAGGGTGATCCGCGGCCGCCATAAGCTGTCCGGCATTCGCTCGACCAGACCTTGATTGCGCGACTGCCTGCTCCAGCACCTGATAGTCATGGTCCAGCCGCGCCGCCAAGCCCAGGCCGAGTACCGCGACAATCATGACGGCGGCAGCGGGAACGCCTTTTCCCACGCTCCTGTTCGTCGCGGCACCCATGGCGAGTGCGGTCGGCACAAGGAAGTAGAGATACCAGAGCGAAAATTCAACCTGATTGTGGGTCAATATTGCCAGCGGCATGGCGACATGCAGCCATTTCCGCTGCCAGTCGGTTTGTCGCAAGGCGAACATTAGCCAGGCGCCCATCAGTCCCGCCAGGGCAAGGGCCGTCGGCGCACCCAGTTCCGCGCCGATCTGGAGAAACAGGTTATGCGCATGGGTCGCCGGTACCGTCGTTGGCGCCGTGCTCGGCAGGCGGTCGGCGAGCACCCAGGATTCACGGACATAACTGCCCGGCCCCGTGCCTATCCAGGGCCTGGCCTGGGTGATCTGCGCCGCGGCAAGCCAGAGACCGAGCCGCGGATCCTGGGCCACGGTGGCGGGCGCATAGCGCTGGATGGCCCCGGTACTGAGGCGTGAATCGCCGCCGGATTGGCGATCCGGAATCAAGCGCATGCCCTGAATTGCGACCAGAAACATGACGGGGCTGATCCCGATCAGCAGCAGGCTTCTGCGCGCGTCTGGCGCAGCCGATTTCGCCGCGGCCCAGATGCCGAGCATAAGACCGCAAGCCGCATACAGATAAACGCTGCGCGATTGCGTCTGCATGGCGGCTTCCACCAGTATCCCGAGTCCGAACACAAAGTGGAACCACGAGACCTTGCGACTCAGCACCAAATGGCTGATGCCAAGCACGCCGAGCCAGAGGTGCAGCGCATTCTGGTTGCGTTGCGCGATCCACCCGCCCTCCAGTCCCCAACTTACGGAACCGAATACGCCGGTCTGGTACCGCCAATGCCAACTGGCAACGCAGGAGGCCAGCGCGCCGGTGACGAACGCCGCGGCCATGACATCTGCAAGCGAAACGGCCTCCCGGATCGAGCCAAGCTTGCGGCCGATTGTCATCAGCAAGGCTGCGCTACCGATCGAGATCAGGTACAGCAGCGGTCCATGCGCGATCAATTTATCGCCGACGGCGAGGTGCGTCAGCACGCTGGGCAGCAGGGCCAGCGGAATCAACGCGGCCAGCGGCAACTCGAAGCGCTCGCTGCGAAATTTAGCCGCCACCAGGATTGACGCTGCCAGCGCAAAGAAGATGGCCAGCCATTCCTGATAAAACGCCGGCATCGGATACCGGTGGTGTCGGAGGATGAATGGAAGAAAGAGGGCACAGAACAACAGCAGGGCCGCGAGCCTGCCGTCGCCCACCAGTGACGCGCCAGAAAGTTTGCGGCGCGTTGCAGCCAGGCGTGCGCTGATGGACAAACCCATGGGGAAGCGGCGCCTTGTCCGACTAGGGCATCGTGCGCGTCAGCACGCGCTCGACATAGGTGGACGAGGTCGGCGCGCCACATTCCGCCGTCGGCGAACAGGCTGTGGCCGTCAGCAGGTAGGGGCCGGATCCGGTGCAGGTGACCGTCACCTGGTATTCGGTGATGCTGGTCGCCGTGACCGGCATGGCGACGACCGTACTTGCCGCGCAGGAGTTGTTGATCGCACGCTGGTATGAGCCCCACTCCAGTCCAGCGCGCGCTGCCCAGTAGGCGCGAACCCCGCGGTCGTCGAGTGCGTAGGACACGGCCTGGGTCGCGGTCATCCGCGCCAGGACGACCGCCAGGCCGCCGATCAGCAGCGTCACCATCAAGGCGGCGATGATGCCGGCGCCGCTTTGGCATGACCAGCAAGACCGGCCGGCGTCAGGGCGTGTTGTTGACATGGAGTTGGTAGACCAGCTGCACGGCCGCGTCGCCCGGCAGGTCGGCGTGCTGCATGGTGAATTCGAGGCGGAACAGGCCCCAGGTCTGCGAATGGAAGGATGCATACACGAAATCGCAGGCGCTGACATTGTTCGCCAGTACTGCCGAGGAGCCGGTGGTGTAAGCGCTGCTCCAGCCGTAGTTCCAGTGCCGCGTAAGCTGCTTGGTCGTGTTGTCGCAATGGAAAGTCACTGCCTTTTCGGCGCCATCCACCAGTTGGAATCGCTGCCCCGGCGTCGAAATGGTGGCACCGGGCCCACCGGGCGACGCGAAGGGGTTGGACGCCAGCGTTACGGTGGGGCTGGCGAAGCTGCCCACCTCGGCGCGATTGCACACGGCCGCGGAGGGACAGTAGGCGTCTGGCACTTGGCCGTAGCCCCAGTTGCCGACGACGATGAAATCGCCGGGGCTGATGGCGGCGTACGTCGAGCCGATGGTGTCGAAGCCCAGGTCGCCGGCAGTGTCGAAGCTCAGCGTGGCGCCGGCGTCACCCGCGCCACTGTAGGCATAGCGCCCGCCATCCTTGCTCGGGATGAACTCGATGGTGCTGCTGTCGATCAGGTGGATCGAATTCGGCACGGCGCGGCGAATGTCGCGCGCCATGCGCCGGTAGGCGGTGTCGGCGGCATCGGCCAGTTCGGCGCGGCGCTGGCCTTCGACGCCGGCGCGGATCGGGCTACCGAACATCGCCACCACCGCGCCGAGGATGCCGACCAACACCATGACGACGACCAGCTCGATCAGCGTGAAGCCAGAGTTGGTGCTGGTGGCACGGCGCGCGGCCTGGTCAGTCGACAAAATTCGGCGCATAGCGGGTGCGATAGGTATCGAGCGTGACGGACGTGGTGCCCGGGCCGGTGACGGTGACGCTGATGCGCAACGAGTCCGCGGCGGGCAGGCCGCCGAGCGCTTCTGCCGTTACGCTCAGGCTGCTGACGGCAAAGCCGGCCGGAAAGGAATAGGTTCCGCTCTGGTCGGTCACCGGGCTGGCGATCGCGGCGATGCCCTGGTAGTCGCTCACGTTGTCATAGTCGGTGCGCGCGGCGCCCTCGTGATTTTGCGCCGGGGCGGTGCAGTCGCCGCTGCCGGTGGCGGTCGCGGCGGCGGGGTCATCGGGGTCGCACCAGGTAAACGGCTTGTTTGCGATTTCCTCGACGATGGCTTCGGCAATCGCCAGTGCCTGCTTCTGCGAAACCGTATCCGCGCCGCCCCTCATGGCCGATGCCAGGACGGACACCAGCCCGGTCAAGGCAACACCGACGATCACGGTGAAAAACACCATCTCGATCAGCGTGAAGCCGCTATTCCGGCGCTCAGGGCTGCGAATGTACATAGCCGGTATTCGCCTCGACCCGCAGCGTGTAGGCGTCGCCGGTGTCGGGTACGCTGACCACGATGTCGTGCTGGGCCGCAACCCCTCCCTGTGCATCGAAGCTGAACTCGAGCGGCGTCATCGAAACCGCGGTATTGCTGAAATTGATTTCGCCGCCCCCGGGATCCTTGGCCGGCGCCGCGCAGCCCGTGGCAAAGCCGACTGCCAGGGAATCGGTGCCGATGCAGACGTAGGTCGTCCGGCGTTGCGCGATGGCCAGCTTCTGCGCGTAGCGGATGCTGTTGAAGCTTCGGTCGACGAAATTGCGACCATCGACGCCGCTGCGGGTCAGGTTCGGCGCTATCGCAACACTGAGGATGCCGAGCAGGACGATCACCAGCACCAGTTCCACCAGAGTGAATCCGGACGGCGGTCGCTTTGCCGGGATGACCCACATTTCTCCTAGCGCTCCTGCTGATGGATGTAGGGCGCACGGAAGCTGCCCCAGGTCTGTCTCCCGCTGCCCGTTAGGTA
Organism: Sulfuritalea sp.; assembly: GCA_034376265.1. Classification (GTDB taxonomy): domain Bacteria; phylum Pseudomonadota; class Gammaproteobacteria; order Burkholderiales; family Rhodocyclaceae; genus Sulfuritalea. The sequence goes on along the minus strand of JAXMJU010000233.1, from coordinate 10,572 downwards.
GGTCACGGTCGAATTCAGCAATACGCTGCGGCGGTCGCTGCCCGAGGTAGGCGGCGTGAGAACCAGGCGGAACTCGCCACCGGTACCGAGCAGCGCGGCGCTCAGCAGGGTGATGCCGCAAAAGATCGGCGTGACGCAGGTGCCGGAATCGCCCAGGGCAAAGTTTCCGGTCGCCGCGCCGGATGCGGTGTCCGAGGTGTTGAGCGCCCATTGCGTCCCGCTCCAGTACAGCGCGCGGGCCTTGGTGCCGAGCCTGGAGGGGGGCGGTCCATACATGTTTTCGACTTGCAGCCGGCCATTGACAAACTTGGCGCCGCCTTCGACGGAATTGGCCGGAATGGTATTCAAGGTACTCACCGAGTCCGTGTCGATCGCCCGGAAATAGACATTCGTCGGCGCGGTCGGGGTCGCGGTGAAAGTATAGACCGGCGACGCGCTGGCAGCCCCGGCGGCGAAGCTGGCGGCCGCAATCGAATTGCCGGTGAGGCTGCCGCCGCTGGCCGGAGGGTTCTGCTGAGTCGTGCTGCCGAGGGCGTCCCAGGCCGTCAGCGTGACGGCCTTGGAGAAGGATTCGGTGGCGCTGTAGTTGGTGGTGATGCCGGCGACACCAGTGCCGCCCAGGGTATAGGCTGTCACTTGGGTCGTGAAGCCCTGGCCGGAATACACCAGGTAGCTCCCCGTCGGACAGGCCGGCACGAAGGCCAGGGCGCCGCAGCTCATCGCGCTGGTGACGGCGGTCTCCAGATGGTCGGGGTAGAAGCGGCCGACATTGCCGGTCGTCGTGCCGCTGACGTCGCCCGCGCCCAGATAGTTGCCGTCGCCGACGCTCGGCGTCAGGGTGATGATGCCCACCTCGTCCCAGGCGAAGGTGGTTCCGCTCGCGACGCCGACGCTGAAGCTGCCGAAGGCGCTCGCATTCTGCAGGGCCGGTGCCGCGCCACCGGAAGGTGCAAGCAGTACGAGGTTGAGCTTGGCGCCTTCCGCCACCGTTTCCTGTCCGTAGTTGGGTGCCGCGGTGAGGCCGTCAATGGTGGTCGCAGTCACGGTCACGCTGAATGCCTCGCCGGCCTTGACGAAGCTTGTCCCATTGGCATCCGCGGCGCCAGGGTTGGCAAGATTCGGCGCGGCTGTCTGCTGGATGGCCGACAGGGTAAAGCCACCGGGCTTCACCACGAAGGCGCCGCTGGTCCCGGTTTCGCTGGGCGTGGCATTGTTGCGCATGAACAGCTTTACCGAACCCACGTCGGGATAATTGAACGTGTAGGACACTTGCGACGATGGCGATCCGCCGGGGAAGGTGACGACCGTCACCGGGGACGACCAGGCGGTCGGAATCGCCCCGTTCGCCTCGCACAAGGGAAGGGTTGCGCCGGCAAACGTCGCCTGCCGGTTGGCATGTGTTGATGGATCGACGCAGGAGAGGCCGAACTCCATGTTGCGGTCGCGTGATTGCGAGGCATGCAGGCGTGTCGGAACCCCTGAGGCATTGACCACCGTGATGTAGATCCCGGTGAGGTTCTGCCCTGCGACCTGCAGCGGCCAGGTGAATAGCGCACAGGGCTGGCCCGCGCCGAACGCGACTCCGCTGGTACAGACACTGTCGGTAAAGACGAAACCCGCCGCGGTGTATTCGACCGTATAGACGGCTCCGGTGAAGTCGCCGTTGCCGGTGCCGGTGCCACCCAGCGGTTTTCCAGCGCCATTGGTGATCGTATCGTCGTCAACCAGATCGAGTCCCAGGGTGCCCGCCCCGGCGCCGGTGCCGGCGGTGACGGTCCAGGTTGTGCCGCTGCCGGTCACGCCGGTAATGGCCGCTCCGGTCACGCTGCCACCGGGCACCAGCGCAAAGTCGGTAGTATCCACGCCGGTGACGCTGGCGCTGAAGGTAACTGTCCAGTCAACCAAGGTCCCCGGCGAGGTGGGATCGGTGCTGGCGAGGGCGATCGAAACCACGTAGGGTCCCTTTTTCTCGCCCATGGCAAAGTCGTCGCTGGCGCCGGCGCTTATCGACGGCAGCCCGCTGGCCGTGGTGCTGGTGGCACCGGCGGCGCTCAGCGTGGTGTTGTTCCAGGCCGCGCCGTCCCAGCGCTCGATCTCGAAGCTGGTGGGCGTCGCGCCGACGTCGAAATCGCCCGGATTGATGAAATTGAAGGTTGCGGTATAGGTGGTGAAGACGATCCCCGCGGCCGGATTGGTAAGGGTCCAGTAGCGGTTGACGCTCTTGGCCGCATCCAGCAGCGAACTGGCGATGTTCCCATGATCGCCGGCGGACTGGCTCACCGTGCCGGTGAGGCTGCCCGCGGTGGTAACGCTGGCGAATACCATGTCAATCGGGCGGTAGGCGCTGGCATCGCCGACATGGAAGGTGCAGGACGGTGTGCCGGTCGGGAACTGCAGGCGCAGGTTGCCCGCCACCCAGCCGCCGGTGCGCGATAGTCCGGCGGTATTGCAATTGCGCGGCACGATCAGTGTATTGCCGCCGGTCGCGACGACGCCGGCAGTCAACGTTAGCGAGCCGGTCGTGGCGTTGGACGAGGCCGTGATGTCGCTGGCGAGTTGCAGGCCGCTACCGGTGTTATTGACGACCATGTTGGTGAATGTGCTGGCGCCGGTCAGCGTCTGCAGGGACGTTCCGTTGAAGGTGAAGATGCCCGTGCTCGAGGTAAATGTTCCCGTGTCGGTAAAGTTGCCGGCCAGGTTCACCGGCGCGGCGTTGCCGGTGTAGGTTCCGCCGACGCTCATATTGCCGGCGATGGTCAGCGGCCTTGCCGCGTTGCTGCTTGCCGTATACGTTCCATCGATCGTGACGTCGCCAGCGACGTTGATCGTCGGGTCATTGCTGTTGGCGGTCAGCGTCGCGCTGGCGTTGACGGCGAGGTTGCCGAGGATGGCGAGCGTCCCGGCCGGCGCCGTCTTGGTGCCGCTGGTCGATAGCGTCAGGTGGTGGTAACCCGCCGAGGGCAATTTTATTGTCTGGTTTCCCGCTCTGCTGTAGTTCACGGTATTCCCACTGGCATCGGCGGTCAGCACTCCCGTGGCCATCGGACCGGTCGTACTCCCCGAATTCGCGTAATTCAGCATCGAGCCCGCCGCGTTCACCCAGATCGACGTCGTTGCATTCGCCCCGGTAATGGTCCTGGTGGCCGTCACCGTGCTGTTGTTGGTAAACGTGACCCCAGCACCGATGGCCAAAGTTCCCGTCGTGTTCACCGTACCGTTGTTGGTCGAGTTACCGCCGATCGTCACCGTCTCGGCGACGGTGCTTTGAAGGGTGCCAGTCGGAGCGATCGTGACGCCGCCGGTCAAGGTCTTGGTGCCGCCCGTCGAGGTGATGTTGAGCGTGCCCGATATGGTCGTCGTACCGTTCACGGTGAGAGTGTTCCGGCTGGTCAGGTCGCCGGCGACGTCGAGCCCGCCCGCCCCAATGGTCAAACTGCGGTTGGTCGCCTGGGTCAGCGTCCCGCCGGCCTGGATGGTCAGACTCAGGGCGCTTGAGTTTGCGCTGGTCGTGATGTCGTGGCCGGTGCAGATCGTGGCGTCGTCTGCCGCGCCGGGCGCTGTGGTGTTGGCCGCTCCCCCGCAGCCTGCGGTGCTCCAGGTGCTGTTAGTGCTCCAGCCGGCACTGGCCCGGCTGTATTTGGCCGCTGCCAGCGCTTCCTCACTCCAGGAACACAGCGCCGTCAGCGTGAGGACCAGCAGCAAATGGGGGACAGGCCACGTTTTCCAGATATACGAAAGAACCGAGTTCACAGCCTTAGCCCCGATGCGATGCCGCCGAAGAGTCCAAGAGTTGCCGCTGGCGGGACGGCGAAATCCCGGCGCGTCCGGCATTGAAGACCGGCTCTATGTCAGGCTTGAGGCAAGGTTTTCGGCGGAAGCTGTATACGGACATGTTTCCTTCTATTTCATTCGAAAAAATTATACTCCCACAGCATATAGCCAAAGGCTTAGGCAAGTCATGGCGGGGGGCGCTTATCAATAATATCCCGCCGAATTCACCAATGTTGGACAATAGCCTGAAATTGCTCACCATATTCCCGCTTAGGTAGTTTCCCGCGGCAGGTATATTCAGGGCAGCCTGACCCTTCTTCTATCACGTGCGAAGCCCTTTCAAGAAAAACACTCAGCCAGGATGGTTGGCGATCGTTCCCGCGGATGGCCGGGCCGACTTTGTGCACGTGCGACGCGACGCGGGGGGGCAACCGAAGGTGGTGCTGGCCGAGTCGATCGAGCGCGGGGCCGACTACGCGGCGTTTCTGTCGTCGCTGCGCAAGCCGCTCGGCCTCGCCACGCGACGCTGCTTGGCCGTACTGCGCCATGGCGAGTATCAACTGATCCAGACCGAGGCCGTCGAGGGCACGCCGGACGAGGCGCGCGACATCCTGCGCTGGAAGCTGAAGGATCAGGTCGAGTTTGCCGTGGATGCAGCCGCCGTCGATCTCCTGCCGATCCCGGGCGGTGGGCGCACGCCGCAGGTGTTTGCCGCGATCGCCGCCGAGGCGGTGGTAGCGCCGCTGGTGCAGGCCTTCCAGACGGCGAAGGTGCCGCTTGAGGTGATCGACTTGCCGGAGTTGTCGCAGCGCAATCTGGCGACCCTGTTCGAGGAGTCCGGGCGCGCGCTGGCGGCCCTGGTGTTCGACGATATCGAGGGTCTGCTGACCTTCACCGTCGATGGCGAGCTGCTGGTGGTGCGCCACGTCGAAATTGCGGCGCGCCAGATCATCGCCGCGGATGCCGATCGGCGCGCCGCGCTGTTCGAGCGGATCGCCCTGGACGTGCAGCGCTCGCTCGACAACTTCGACCGCATGTACAGCGCCATTCCGCTCTCGCGCCTGGTGGTCGGCGCGCTCCCCGGAGTCGATGGCTTTGCCGATTACCTGCGTGACAACCTCACGGTGCAGGTGGCGCCGATGGATCTGGGCAGCGTGCTGGACCTCGGCGCAGTGCCTGCGCTGCTCGATCCGGTGCGCCAGTTCCAGTGCCTGCGCGGCCTGGGCGCGGCATTGCGTGATGAAGCCGCATGAGTGCACAGCTCAACCTTTATAACCCACGCTACCTGAAACAGCGCGACCCGTTCGGCTTGGGGCCGGTGCTGGCCGCCACGCTGGGTTTCTATCTGCTGCTCGCCATCATTGCCGGCTGGGCATGGCACGATATGTCGCAGCGCGAGGCCCTGGCTGTTGCCGCCGAGGCGCAACTGAAAGCAGCCAGGGCACAGGTGGCGGCGCAATTGCAGGCCGCAACCACTATTAAGCCCAGTGCCCAGTTGCTGGCCGAGGCGGAAAACGTCGAGGAACTGTTGCGCCGGCGGGAAAGCATCCTGCGCCTGCTTGAAGGCGGCGCGATTGGCACTACGGCTGGTTTTGCCGAGTATTTTCGCGCATTGGCGCGACAGGCCCCCGAGGGGCTATGGCTGACAGGCTTTTCGGTCGCGGCTGGCGGCGATATCCGCATCGAGGGTAGAACGCTGCAGGCGGCGGCAGTTCCTGAATACATCGGCCGGCTGGGTCGCGAAAAAGCCTTCCAGGGCAAGAGCTTCGCCGCGCTCACGATGCTGCGCCCGACGGCGGTCGAGTCGCCGGCCGCTGTCACGCCCGCGGCCGGAACCGCAGGGGAGCCTGGCCCCGTGGCCCTGATCTCGGCCCTGGCCGGGGTCGCGCCGGCGCTGACTTCCGTGATGACGTCGATGCCGACTTCTGCACCTGCCCTATCTCAGTCAGCCGCAAGCGCGGTGAACGCGCGTTGGATCGATTTCGTGTTGTTGCCCAAGGCCGCCGCGGTGACGACGGAGGCAAAGCCGTGAGCGTGGTGCCCGGCAAGCTGCAGGATTTGTGGCGGCAATGGGCGCAGCGCTTCGGCGCGCTGTCCCGGCGCGAGCGGGGCATTGTCGCCGCCGCACTGGTGGTAGGCGGCGGCTTGATCATTTTCATGCAGGCTCTGGAACCACCTCTGCTCAAGTCAAAGGCTGCCAACAAGTCGGCTGCTACCGCGCGTAGCGAACTGGTCCGGCAGCAAGCGCAACTGGCGGTGCTGAAGGCCCAGAACGCCGATCCGGATGCGCGCAGCAAGCAGCGCCTGTCCCAGGCACAGGATCAGCGCAAGTTGCTGAGCGAGCGCCTGGCTGCCTTCGAGGCCGGCATGGTGCCGCCGTCGCGCATGCAGGCATTTCTCGAAGGACTGCTGGCAAAGAACCGCAACCTCGAACTGCTGGCGCTGAAGACCCTGCCGGCGGAGCAGGTGGGCGCTGCCCTGATGGAAACGAAAACCGGGAAGTTGGCGCAGGCTGCTCAAATTGCACGTGATCCCGGCAAAGCCCTGGCCGCAGCCAAGGACGCTGCCACCAAGAGCGGCGCCGGCGCCGAGGGCATCTACCAGCATGGGGTCGAGATACGGCTGGCCGGCGGTTACAATGATCTGGTGAATTACCTCGCCGAACTGGAACAGATGCCCCAGCAGGTGATGTGGAACAGCGTCAGGTTCGAAGTGATCCGGTATCCGCGCAACGAGATGACCTTGCGCGTATATACCCTCAGCCTCGACAGAAATTGGCTGGTGTTGTGATGCGGATGATCTTCCTCTTGTCGGGGCTTTTCGTGGCGCCGTGGGCGCTGGCACAATTGCCCGACCCGACCCGGCCGCCAGCCCAGATGATGACGCCGGACAGCGGCGGTGCTGCGGCCCCGGTGGAATCCGGGATGCAGACGGTGATCGTGCGGCGGAAAGGTAAGTCGGGTGCCGTGATCAACGGGCAGTACGTCGAAGTCGGTGGCAAATTGGGCGACAAGCGGGTCACCAGGATCAGCGAACGCGAAGTGGTTTTGCAGGGAGAGGGCGGACGCGAAGTCATCAGGCTCATTCCGTCCATAGAAAAGACCCCGGTAGTCAAACCCGCCGCCGAGGGCGTTGCCCGGCGGCGGCCGACGGGAATAGGTGAACAATGAATCCATTGCGCTCTGCGCAGCTGCACCCGATGCAACTCCTGCGATGGCTACCCGGCCTTGCGGCGGTGTTGCTCGCCGGCGCCTGCGCAAACCCGCAGCGGTCCGGTGGCGAGGTGCTCGGCCAGATCAACGATGTATTGCTGAAATCCGCCGCCGAGCGCAAGACGCCGGCCGATGCCATGGACCGCTCGATGATGCCGCCGCTGGCGCCGCAGGTCGCACCCGAGGTGCAGGAAGCGGAGGGCCGCTTCGATCTTTCCGTGGTCAATGCGCCGGCGACCCAGGTGTTCATGGCCCTGGTCTCGGGCACCCGCTACAGCATGTTGTTGCCGCCCGAAATCAGCGGCAACCTGACCCTGAATTTGAAAGATGTAACGCTGATCGAGGCGCTCGATACCATCCGCGAGCTTTACGGCTACGAATTCCGCGTTCAGGGGCGACGCATTTTCATCGAGCCGAACACGGTCAAGACAAGGGTGTTCCAGATCAACTACCTGGCCAGTCGGCGCCGGGGCAGCAGCGACCTCAGGGTCAGTGGCAATTCGATTACTTCGGGCGGTACCGCGGGAGGCACCACTGCAAGTTCTTCGGCGACGGCAACCCCGAATCCGCAAGTACCGGCAGGCACCGGAGCCGCCCGCGGCAGCGATGCCAGCCGTGTCAGCATGACCACCAACAGCGATTTCTGGGGCGAATTGCGTACCGCCCTGACGGCCATCGTCGGCAGTGTCGATGGCCGCAGCGTGGTGATCAATGCTTCGTCCGGAGTCATCGTGGTGCGCGCCCTGCCGTCCGAGTTGCGCAATGTCGACAAGTACCTCAAGGCCACGCAACTGGTGGCTGAGCGGCAAGTCATGCTCGAGGCCAAGATTCTCGATGTCACCTTGTCCGAGGATTTCCAGTCGGGCATCAACTGGGCGGCGTTCGGCAACGGCGCCGGGCGAAGTGCGATAGGGGGTGCCGCGCCGGGAACCTCCCTGCCGGCGCAGGGTGCTGGCTCCGTATTGAGCAATTCGGCGGTCGCCGCTCTTCCGGGAACCGGCGGGGCGATCGTCACCGCGGCCCTGGGCCGTGGCTTCATCGGCCTGGCTTTTCAGACCGCCAACTTCGCCGCGCTGCTGAGCTTCCTCGAAACCCAGGGCAATGTTTCCGTGCTGTCTTCGCCGCGCATCGCCACGCTGAACAACCAGAAGGCCGTATTGAAGGTTGGTACGGACGAACTGTTCATCACCAACGTCACTTCATCCACCACCACCACGACCACCGGCTCCGTGACTTCCCCGAGCCTGACCCTGCAACCCTACTTCTCCGGGATTTCGCTCGACGTCACGCCGCAGATCGACGACGAAGGCAATGTCATCCTGCATGTGCACCCGGCGGTGAGTACCGTAACCGACAAGGAGAAGGTCGTCGACCTCGGCGCGCAAGGCATCTTCCGCCTGCCGCTGGCGTCGAGCAGCATCAATGAGACCGACAGCATCGTCCGCGTCCAGGACGGCAACATCGTCGCCATCGGCGGCCTGATGCGCCATGAGCAGTCCTCCGATCGTTCGCAACTGCCGGGGGCCACCGGGCTTGCCGCCACCCTGCTGGGTCAGCGCGGCGCCACCCTGCGCAAGCGCGAACTGGTGATCCTGATCAAGCCGACCCTGATCCAGAACGACCGGACCTGGACCGACGACCTGCGCGAGATCCAGGGCCGGGTTCAGGGCTTGCAGTCCGGCGCCCGGCCCGCACAATGATGTCGCATCGCTGCGGATGTATCTGACGCACTTCGGTCTGGCCGAGGCGCCCTTCGGCATTACGCCGGATACGGCCTTCATCTATGCCGGCGATGCTCACCAGGAAGCGCTCAACACGCTGCTGATCGGCCTGTCCGGCGGCGAGGGCTTCATCAAGATCACCGGTGAGGTGGGTACCGGCAAGACGCTGTTGTTGCGTCGCTTTCTGGCCACGCTGGGCGAGAATCATGTGGTGGCCTACCTGCCCAACCCGATGCTGGAACCGCGCGTCCTGCTGATCGCGATCGCCGAGGAACTGGGCCTGGAACTGGATTCGGATGGCTACCAGTTTCACCTGGTCAAGTCGATCAACCAGCATCTGCTCGAGATGGCCGATAAAGGCAAGACCGTGGTGGTCTGCCTCGACGAGGCGCAATGCATGCCGCTGGACAGCCTGGAAACCCTGCGCCTGCTGTCGAACCTGGAAACCGAAAAGCGCAAGCTGCTTCAGGTGGTCATGTTCGGTCAGCCCGAGCTCGACGAAAAGCTTGCCAACCCGGCCGTGCGCCAGTTGCGCCAGCGAATTGTTTACCACTATCGCATGCCCGGGTTGAGGGAGCATGAGGCGGCGCATTACCTTGCCCACCGGCTGCGTATCGCCGGCCATCCCGGCGGCAATGTGTTTTCTCCGGCCGCATCGCGCCTGATCTACCGCTTGTCCGAAGGCATTCCGCGCCTGATCAACATCCTCGCGCACAAGTCGTTGCTGCTCGCCTACGGCGAAGGCAAGACCAGCGTCGGGCGCGACCATGCACGGCTGGCCGGGCGCGATACCGAGGGCCTGCGCTTCGTGCCCTGGTGGCGGAGGTTCTGATGAGTCTGGTCAACAAGATGCTGCGCGATCTCGACGCCCGGCGCGCGGCGCCCGGCGAGCGCGCGGCCTTGCCGTCGGCCGTGACGCCGCTGGTGGCCCGGCAGGAGCCGCCGCGCCACCAGGGAGTTTGGCTGGCCGGATTGCTGCTCGTGGCAAGCGCTGCCGCCACCGGTTGGTGGCTATGGTCGGCAGCACCGCAGCCGGCGCCAGTGACCACACCGTCTGCGGCGACAGTGGCGACTGCCCTGCCGGCAACGCCGGTCGTGGCCGCCGTCGCGCCAGCACCAACTATTGTTGCGCCGACTGATGCTACTCCCCCGCTGCCCCAGCCGGTGCCGGCCGAGCCGGAACTGCGCATCGATCCCGACCTGGCGATGCTGCCGGCGCCGCGACCGGCACCACAAGCCCGGCCCGCGGTGAGCAAGCCGCAGTCTGCGCCGCTGCAACCTGCAGCTTCTGCGCCGACTGCCGTGCCGCTCCGGCCTGTTGTGGCCGCCCTGCCGAAGGACGTTGCGGCGTCCCCTGCCGCAGAGCCCAGCATCAACAAGCAGCCGCGCCTGCCAAGTGCTGTAGAGCGTGCCGAGGCCGATTATCGTCGCGGCCAGTTGGCTCAGCGCCAGGGTCAGCAGGAAGAAGCTGCGGCGCGTTATCAGGCCGCGCTGGCCGAACATCCCGAGCATGCCGCCGCACGCCAGAGCCTGGCGGCGCTGAAAATCGAGGCGCGTCGTTATGACGAGGCCGAGGCGCTGCTGCGCAATGGAATCGCGCTGCCTGCCGTGCGGCTGGCGTCGGTCCTTGCCCTGGCGCGGCTGCAGGTGGAACGCGGACAGGCCGCCGCCGCGCTCGAACTGCTACTGGCCAACGCCGCGGCGGGTGAGCGCAGCGCCGACTATCAGGGCTTTGCCGCCGCCCTGCTCAATCGCGCCGGACGGCAACGCGAGGCCGCCGAGCGATACCAGGCTGCTACGCACCTGGCGCCCAACGACGGCCGCTGGTGGGTCGGTCTGGGCATTGTGCTGGACGCCGAGGGCAAGAC
>JAXMJU010000232.1:0-90725 GCA_034376265.1 Sulfuritalea sp. | reverse complement strand
CGCCCGGATCGGGAAGCCGGTCATCGTTTCTCTACATCCGCTTTGCAGTTCGGACAATTATCGGTTTCTGGAACATGAGTTTGGGCTACACATAGCAGATGCTGGAATTCACCTGCTTTATCCCTCCTGTGCGTTTGTCGTTTCGTTTGGCTGTTCGACCAACCAGTTTGCCCTGACATTCGGAAAGAGTATCTTGATGTATGACTGGTTCGGAATAAGGAAGGATGAGCGTCGATGGTGGCTATATAGACAGCCAGACATGGATGTAGCCGAAACAATGGAAGAATTTCAAGCCTTATTGACGAAGTGGGTTGGTTGTTTCAATTGGGCTAATCGCTCGAAACGGCAACAACTTCCGCCGCCGTCGACGCCATTGATTGTGGACGAGATAGCCAATATGATCCGGTAGGTTTTTGCGTAGGTTATTCCCTAATCAGAGCTAGACGAAGCAATTAGGAAGAGAAGTCAAAGGTGCTAAATGCATTCCAGCAATATTAGCTTCACAGAGCATCAGGTTTCACTTAGAGATCGGTGGTTGGCTAGCCACCATAAGAGCGGAATTTTGTGGTTTACAGGGTTGTCTGCTTCGGGCAAGACCACACTCGCTTTTGAATTGGAGCGACTGCTTTTTCAGAAGGGGTGGCGGGTCTTTGTGCTCGACGGCGACAATGTACGCCACGGATTGTGTGGAGACCTCGGCTTCTCCGCTGAAGACCGTTCGGAAAACATCCGTCGTATAGGCGAGGTCGCCAAACTCTTCGCGCAGTCAGGATGTCTAGTTATCACCGCATTCATCTCTCCGTACCGCACAGACCGTAATCGTGTGCGCGACATTGCTGGCGAACTGTTTCATGAAGTCCATATCGCTACCCCGCTTTCCGTCTGCGAGGAGCGCGATCCGAAGGGACTGTATCGAAAGGCGCGTCGGGGGGACCTAGAGGCATTCACCGGAATTGATGCGCCCTATGAGCCCCCGCATCAACCCGAGCTTTCCCTGGATACGTCTGGACATGGCCTCGAGGAGAGCTTGAAGTCTCTGATTGATTATGTCGAAGAGAAGTTTATTGTCATTTGATGAAGTCGTCTCAACTCCACCCTCACATCTCACTTTCGGGTAAAGGATCGCCGTTCCGCCAGCGCCGACTTTTATCCCGGCCTCTGATGGAATTCGTACCCCTGTCGAGCACCTGCTGCAAGCGGTCCAATCGGGAAAATCCGTGACATGCACGAATTGATCGAAGATCTGTGCGTGTTTTCTACCGGCGTTGTCGCCGACGACAATGAGGCTCTGTTCGCCCGTATCGCGAGCGAGCTGCCGCTCGATCTTTTCCGCTTCGCTTCGGGGGATAGTCACAACGGCTGGGTGGTTCCCGATAACTGGCGGGTACGTCGTGCCCGGCTGTACCGCGAAGGTGTCGAGGTGTTTGACGGCACGACGCACACCCTAGGTGTCGGGCGCTACTCGAAATCCTTTAGAGGCGAACTCGATTGGCTGGAGTTGGCACCGCACTTGGTGAGTAACCCGAACCTAACTGAAGCCTTGATGTTTCATTGCGTGTGGCAATACCGGCCGTGGGATGCCGACTGGGCGCTGTGTCTTCCAGATCGAATTCATCGCGAACTGGGACCGGGTCGCTATCGCGTGGAGCTGGAAACGGAATACGAGCCGGGTGAGATGCTGGTTGCACACCATCACAAGCCAGGACGCAGTGAAAAAACCATCGTCTTCAATTCCAACACCTGCCATCCGCACATGGCCAACGACGGCTTTGCCGGTACAGCGGTACTGATACGTTTGTTCCAGTGGTTGGCCACCGAGGACACTTTCTATTCCTACCGATTGGTGTTGGGGCCGGAACATCTCGGCAGCGTGTTCTATCTGCGGGATCTGCCGCGCGAGGAGGTCGATCGCATGGTCTGCGGCGTCTTCGAGGAGATGCCGGGAACCAGCGGGGCCATAAAGGCGACCAGTACGTTCAAGGGCGGCCACAAGATCGACCTGGCCTTTGCCAATGCGCTAAAGCATTACGCCAAGAAGCATGAATTGGTGCCCTGGCGCAAGGGCGCGGGCAACGACGAAACCGTGTGGGAAGCCCCCGGCTACGAGGTACCGTTTGTCGAGATGACGCGCTGCGAGGATCAATTTGCGCCCTATCCCGAATACCACTCGAGCCTCGATACGCCGGAACTCATGATTCCCGGGCAGTTGGAAGAGATGCTGGATGTGCTCAAGCGAGTTGTCTTCTCGCTGGAAAACGACGCGACTATCCAGCGCCGCTTCGACGGCCTGATCTGCCTTTCGAATCCGCGGTACGACCTGTACATGGAACGGCCCGATCCGACCATCACCAAGGACCTTGCCGCCGATGCGGAAAAGTGGGGCCACCTGCTCGACTGCCTGTTCCGCTACATGGATGGCTCGCTGACCCTGCTGGAGATTGCCGAGCGCCACGACTTGCCTTTCGAGCGCCTACGCAGCTATCTGAAGCGCTTCGAGGCGAAGGATCTGGTCACTTTGGCCTTCTCTCCGTGCTTGCGCGAGCAGCCGCTGCGCGTTGCCGACCGGCAGCAGGGGGTTCAATCGTGATTGGCGTCATCGATCTCGGCATCAGCAACATCGGTTCGGTGTTGCGCGCCTTCCAACGCCTCGGCAGTCCGCCGGCGCTGCTGCGTGATGCGCAGGCGGTGGCCGGTGCGCAAGCCATTGTCCTGCCCGGCGTCGGTGCCTTCGGCGACGGCATGGCGACCTTGCGCGCTCAGGGCATGGTCGACCCCTTGCGCGAGGCAGCCCGTGCCGGAACGCCGATACTGGGCTTTTGCTTGGGCATGCAGTTGCTGGCCGATGGCAGCGACGAGTATGGCGACCATGAAGGGCTGGGCCTGATCCCCGGGCGGGTGGTGCGCCTCAAGCCGGCTCCGGGCGAACGGGTGCCGAATATCGGCTGGTGCGATGTCGTTCCCCGCGACGGAGCGCGCCTGTTTCAAGATGTCCGAGAAGGCACGCCGTTTTACTTCGTCCATAGCTACCACCTGCACTGTGCCGACCCGGGGCACGTGGCGGCGACGATCGCCTTCGGCAGCGGCGCGGTAACCGTGGCGGTCGAGCACCGCAACATCTTTGGCCTGCAATGCCATCCGGAAAAGAGCCAGGATCCCGGCCTGGCCGTCCTCGATGCTTTCCTTTCGCTTGCCGGGGAACGCAGCCGACATGAATAGACCGCGCCTCATCCCCTGCCTGCTGCTGAAACACGGCGTGATCGTGCGCAGCCAGTTGTTCAAGGTTCACCAGGTGATCGGCAACCCGATGAGCACGGTCGAGCGCTTCTCGCACTGGAACGTCGACGAACTGGTCATCCTCGACATCAGCGAAGGCGAAGGCGATCATGACCTGCGCCGCGATGACCTGCAGCAGCGCTATAGCGGCAACACCGCAATCGACGTACTGCGCGAGGTTGCCAAGGTCTGCTTCATGCCGCTTACCTTTGGCGGCGGCATACGCACGCTGGAACAAATCAGCGAGCGTTTGGCCGCGGGCGCGGACAAGGTGGCGATCAATACGGCGGCCATCGACGATCCGGGCTTCATCTCGCGGGCAGCCGGGCGATTCGGCAGCCAGTGCATTGTCATTTCCATCGACGCCATTCGGCATGGGGAAGGCGACTATGAAGTGATGGCCGCGGGCGGCAAGCGGCCAACGGGACTGGACCCGGTAACCTGGGCGCGCTCTGTTGAAGGGCAGGGGGCGGGAGAGATTTTTCTGAACTCCGTGGACCGCGACGGATCGGGCCAGGGCTACGACCTGGAATTGGTTGCGGCGGTGGCCGACGCAGTTTCGATACCCGTGATTGCCTGCGGCGGCGTCGGTCAGTATGAACATTTCGCCCCTGGTTTTCTCGAGGGCCGTGCCAGTGCCGTATCGGCGGCCAACATTTTTCATTTCTTCGAGCTCAGCTATTCGCGCGCCAAGCAGGTTTGTATCGAGGCAGGTGTGCCCATGCGTCCGGTGGGACTGGGCAGTCGCTATATGCAGCGCGAACCTGAATATGATCGTGCCGCAGAAGACGCCCGGCTGGAGGAGAGGCTGCGCCAGGCGCGCGATGAGGACTATGTCGCCGCGCGACCCGGAAGCGACTCAAGACGCCGCGCCATTACGTGGTGCACCAGTTGCACCTACCCATCCATCAGCGCCGCCCCGATGGAATTCAACGATGCAGGCGAATGCACCGGCTGTCAGATGGCGCGGGTGAAAGAGAAGATTCCGGCGTCGGAATGGGCCAGGCGCAAGGATCTGCTGCGCGACATTCTCGATCGCTATCGCTGCCGTGATGGCAGCCGCCACGACTGCGTCATCGCGGTTTCAGGCGGCAAGGACAGCTATTTCCAGACCCATGTGCTGAAGCACGAATTCGGCATGAACCCGTTATTGGTGACCTACAACGGCAACAACTGGACACCGGTGGGCTGGCGCAACATGTTGCGCATGAAGGAGGTGTTCGATTGCGATCACGTGATCGTGCAACCTGCCGTCAATACGCTCAAGAAGCTGAATCGCCTGGCCTTCAAGATCATGGGGGACATGAACTGGCACGCCCACGTCGGCATCATGACGGCACCGGTCAGAGCCGCGGTCCAACACGGCATTCCCCTGGTGTTTTATGGCGAGCATGGCTACCTCGATCTTTGCGGCCAGTTTTCGATGGATGATTTTCCCGAGATCAGCTATCGCGATCGCCAGGAACATTTCGCCCGCGGCTACGAATGGAACTACTTCGTGGGCCGCGAAGGCTTGAGCAGCTCCGACATGATCACCTGGAAATATCCCGGCGACCAGGAGTTGTTCGACCTGGACCTGCGGGGCATCTTCCTGGGAAATTACGTCTACTGGGAAGGCAACGAGCACACCAGGATGGTCATCGAGCGCTATGGCTTCGAGGTAAATGATGTTCCGTTTGACCGTACCTACCGCACCATGTCCAACCTGGACGACATGCACGAAAACGGCATCCATGACTATCTGAAGTACATCAAGTTCGGCTACGGACGGGCTACGGACCATACCTGCAAGGATATCCGTGCCGGCCTGATGAGCCGTGACCGCGCCATCGAGCTGGTCAACCACTACGATCCGATCAAGCCCGGCGACCTGAAGCGCTGGCTTGACTACGTCGGGATGAGCGAGGATGAATTCGATCGCATTGCGGATACCTTTCGGGATCCGCGAGTGTGGAACCGGATCGACGGCGAGTGGCGGAAGCAGTCGCTATGAGCGGTTTTTCTTTTTCGAGAGTACTGTATTGGACCCGACAGGCACTGGAGTGGACTGATCGGCGTGAGAGGTGGATGCTCCTTGGAATAGCCGTCAGCCAGATCCTGTCGGTCCTGGCGGAGGTTGGGGGTGTCGGTCTGGTTTACGCCTATTTCTCCCTGGTCTTGAACCCCGAGAAGATCGGGGACTTTTCAGTCCTCGTGCGATTTCAGGAGGCGACGGGCCTTGCCACGACGGCGAACGGAATGGCAGTGATGACCTTCGTTGTAATGGCGGTGTTTATCGCCCGCACCTTCCTGTTGGCCTGGGTAAAGTGGCTCAGCCTATCCTTTCGGCTTCAACTTCAACGCCGGATTTCACCGCGCCTGTACGACTACTACGCGTCTTCCAGTTTTCTGGAACACCAGATGCGGAAGCAGGCAATAGTACAGAACAATATCTGGTCGAATTCTGCGGCGGCGATTTCCAGCTGCACGCTCGGTGTCGTGGAGATCGGCGGCTCGGTTGTATTGATGGTCGGCTTCTCAATCATCGTCGCCTGGGTCGAGCCGATGGTCACGGTGCTGGCGATTTTTGCGCTTTGCGTCCTTCTGGCGATCTATTGGGTTCTCATACACAGGAAAGTATCAACCTGGGGTGAGCAAGCGCTCGGACTGACCTATCGGATGTTTGGCTTGATCGGTGAGATGTTCACGGGATTCAAGACCGTAAAGATATACAAGCTGGAACGGGAGTATTCGGCGAATTATAGAGATGCCGTAGTGGAACAGACGGCGCTGGTCCGGATCAATGCAATGCTTCAGGAAGCGCCCCGACTCGGGCTGGAGCTGCTTATTGTGGTCTCGATTCTCGCTGCTGTCGGAAGCATTTTTCTAAGAGGCGGCGACGCCAAGTCTGCCATTCCGCCACTCATTCTTTTTGGAATGGCGGCTATTCGATTTATCCCGGCGGTAAGTCGAGTCATCACCGGTCTTCAAACCTTCAGGTTCTCGATACCGGCACTGGAAATGGCATTGGCGGACTACCGCAAGCTTCCTGTCGAGGATGCCAGCCAGGTCCGCGCCAATGGCCACGCCGCCGTTCAGTCCGTGGATTCGATTCGTCTTGAGCACGTTTTCTTCAGATATACGCCGACCGGCCCCTTTGCGGTGCGCGACGTCAGCCTTGAAATTCGCCACGGCGAGTTCATAGGTTTCGTGGGCGAGTCAGGGTCGGGCAAGACGACGACCGCTGATATCCTTCTTGGATTGCTGGCCCCAACTGCGGGCCAGGTGCTGATTGACGGAACGGCAGCGCGGTTGGCCGACGGATCGGATGGTCTTCGATTTGGATTTGTGCCGCAGACCCCTTTCATTCTTGCCGGTTCGTTCGCTGACAACATCGTCTTGCCTTCTCTTGCGGCGAACATTGATCTTGAAAAGCTGAACCACGTCATCCGTGCCTGCGGCTTGTCCGGGGTTGTTGATCGCCTGCCTTCGGGCATCAATACCATTCTTGGCGAAGGTGAGGCCAGGCTTTCCGGGGGAGAAGAGCAAAGACTGTGTCTGGCGCGTGCCCTGTATCACGATGAGGCGCCGGTTCTGGTTCTGGACGAGCCGACGTCTGCGCTGGATTCGATAACCGAACGATTGATCGCCGACACGCTCCTGTCGCTTCGAGGTAAACGCACCATCGTCATGGTGGCGCACAGATTGCACACGCTGAAGTACTGTGATCGCCTTTATTTCTTCAAGCAAGGCAGCCTACAAG
The DNA here is from genome assembly GCA_034376265.1 of Sulfuritalea sp. Classification (GTDB taxonomy): domain Bacteria; phylum Pseudomonadota; class Gammaproteobacteria; order Burkholderiales; family Rhodocyclaceae; genus Sulfuritalea. Next base: position 83,710 of record JAXMJU010000232.1, on the reverse strand, counting down.
GCAATGGCACTTTCGAAGAGCTGCTGGCGCGGAACGGGGATTTCCGCAAAATGGTTCATGAGTTGCGTCTGCCTGCGACACAGAACATTGACGTGATCCCGTCTTGAAACGCGAGAAAATCATTGCCGGCAGGCCGCCACGGGCCATGGCAATACCGGAGACATCATGATCCTGGCTACACCAATATCAGTGCTACGGGCGATGGCCTCGGTTGCCAAGCGGCGCTGGATCGAATCACGGCTGAAAAGCGCGCGGTCGAATCTGGGGATTGTCCGACCCACTCCGCCCGCCATTGCCGGACATTACCTGGTCTCCGGCAACAAGGGGATCTTCTCGGTTGGCCCCGAGGGTATTGCCCAGGTGTCGAAACTCGGCGCCTTCGGCATCGCGCTGACGGCGGATACCCTGTACGCCGCCGGAGTGGAAGGCGACGACAGCGTCGTGTTTGCCGGTGACGCCAAAGCTCTGCAAGGCAGCCACAGGCCGTTCGCATGGCGTTCCGTATACCGGGTATCCAACGCCGGGCATTCCGGTCGAATTCACCAGATCGCAGTCGCTGGAGATAGCTTGTGGATAGCCAATACGGCCAAGAACTCCTACGTCAAAGTCAATCGCCATACCGGAGAATGGCAGGGCGCCTTCGCGCCTTTCCGTTGCAGCTTCGGGTTTCCGATATTGAATGATCATAACCACGTCAATGCAGTTTTTCCGACGAAGAACTATCTCCTGTTCGGCGCCTTTCGCATCAACAGGCAGTCTGCCTTCGGCTTGTGCGGCAAGGGCAAAGTTTTTCTCTACGGCTATCGCAACATGGGGATCCATGACTGCATCGTTTCCGGCTATGATCTCTGGTTTTCTGATTCCTATCGCTATTTCGATGGCACGCCCGGCGGTGTGCCATGCTTGAATGGGCAAGCCATTGACTCTGACTACTTTACCGCGCACCCCGCGCATTTTGTGCGCGGAATTGCAGGTTACGGTAACGAAGTCCTCGTCGGGAATTCCGTTGTGGCCGAACGGGCAAACCGTTTTGAAGGCGACGGCGAACTGATTCTCCTTTCCGATCGGAAAGTTGTTTCACGTTTTGCAATTCCGACCGCGCAGGTTTGCGACATCATTCGTGCGGACGGCCGGCATTTTGAGCGGGATCCGGAACCAGCAACTTTCGAGGATGCGGCTGCATTGTTGAATTCGGTTTTCGGTGAGCCCGTGGAGCAGCTCGATCTGTTGGATGTTGCAGTCGGCGCGCGAGGAACCAAAACGTTCGCCGCAGTCGATGTTGGGGACTTGAAGGAGTACATGTAAATGGTCAGCGGGCGTGTTATCGGCGAGAACGTTTCTCAAAGACTGGGGGAGCGCCTTACTGAGTCCGAATTGTGTCCGGATGATCTGCTCAAGGGGCAGGAGGCGGCATTTTCCCGCGACATCGAGCGACTGCAACGGACAGCGAGCGAGTTTGTCAGCGTGCATTGCCCGGCGTGCGGGACCGAGCGCAGTCGGGCGGCGTTTGAGAAATACGGCTTTGCATTTCGGCGCTGCGACGATTGCGCCACCATCTACATGTCGCCGCGACCTTCCGAAGCGGTGATGGCGGACTATTACGCCAATTCGGAGAACTACGCCTACTGGGCCATGTACATCTTTCCGGCGTCGGAGGATGCTCGGCGGGAAAAGATTCACAAGCCGTGGTTGCAACGCGTATTGGGCTACTGCGATGCCTTCGGTGTGGCCAGGGGAACCTTGCTGGAAGTCGGTCCCGGTTTCGGCACTTTCGCTGCCGTGGCCACCGCGTCGGGTGAATTCTCCCGCGTGGTTGCCGTCGAGCCGACACCGGAGCTAGCGCAGGCATGCCGCGAACGCGGCGTCGAGGTCATCAACAAGCGCATCGAGGATATCGGCGGGGAAGTCGGCCGTGTCGATGTGGTCGTGGCCTTCGAGGTCATCGAGCACCTGTTCGAGCCGCGACGCTTCCTGGAAAACATCTTGCCGCTCATCGCACCGGGGGGGCTGTTGATCGTCTCGTGCCCCAATGGTCTGGGCTTCGACATCGCCATGCTCGGCGCCGGCGCACTGGCGGTCGACGCAGAGCATGTCAATCTGTTCAACCCGGCGTCACTGACGCGTCTGCTGCAGGATTGCGGCTTCGAGGTATTGAAGGCACATACGCCGGGGCGCCTGGACGCAGAGTTCGTGCATGAGGCGGCGCTGAAGGGCGAGATCGCGCTCGACCCTTTTCTGCAGCGCGTGCTGGTCGATGAATGGGACGAGCACGGCTGGCCTTTCCAGCAGTTCATTGCCCAGCAGGGCCTGTCGTCGCATATGTGGCTTGCCGCCCGGCGGCCGGCCTGAACCAAACGACCTAGGACACGACGTTGACATCCAGCACCAACGAAACCAAGCAGATCGAGGCGCGCATCAAGGCGTGCTACTCGACCTGGAGCGAGCGGTACTATGCCGAGTACTACAAGTCCGACGCGGCCTATCCGCCCGTGCATACGGATATCGTTCGCGAACTGCTGCGCGCGGAGGATATCCGTGCCGTCCTCGATGCCGGCTGCGGACCGGCCTCCATGCTGCGCGACCTCACCGACCTCGGCCTCGATCTCTACGGCTTCGACCTGACGCCGGAAATGGTGACTGAGGCGCGCCGCATCATGTCGGGACATGGTTTGGCCGAGGATCGCATCTGGCAAGGCAGCGTGCTTGAGAGCGCGTCTTTCGCCGGCGCACCCGATGGTCGGAAGAGCTTCGATGCCGGTATATGTTTCGGCGTGCTGCCCCATATTCCAGCAGGCAGCGAGGCGGCGGTGATCGCCAACTTCAAGCAGGTAGTCCGCCCCGGCGGCCTGATCGCCATCGAGGCGCGCAACGAGTTGTTCTCGTTGTTCACGCTCAACCGTTACAGTCGGGCTTTTTTCCAGGAACGCTTGCTCGCGGCGGACGGCTTGCGTCAGCGCGCCGGAGGCGAACTGGAAGGGCTGGACACGGCCCTGCAGCAACTCGACGAGCGATTCCGCATGGATTCGCCTCCCGTGCGCAAGGGCTACGACACGGAGCCGGGCTACGACGAGGTTCTGTCGCGCCTGCACAATCCGTTTGAGTTGGCCCAGTTGGCGCGGGCGCAGGGGCTGGTCGACGTGAGGGTGCTGTTCTATCACTACCATGCCTTGCCGCCGATGCTGCAGGCTAGCGCGCCGGAACTGTTTCGTCGTGAGAGTCTTGCCATGGAAGATCCGAACGATTGGCGCGGCCACTTCATGGCCTCGGCGTTCATTCTCGTCGGCCGGGTTTCCTAGGTCGCCGCCTATGGAGAGGAAGCACCAATGGATCTGAGCGGCGCCATTCGCGATGAGGGTTTTGCCCAGCACAACATATGGGAGCACAGCGCGACGGTGCGGACGCTGTATCGACAGCGTGCGCGCGACGAGGTTGAGGAAATGACCTGTGCGGCTCAAGCAGCCGAGCTCCTCGCGCCGCTGGTGAAGCCGGGCGACACGCTGCTCGACGTTGGGTGCGGCAGCGGCCATTTCTACCATTCGCTGCGCAAGCGAGCCATACCGGTCGAGTATCACGGCATCGATGCCACGGGCTGTCTGATCGAAATAGGACAGGAGGAGCTGCCCCGTTTCGGGTTGCCGCAGGCCCGCCTCGCGACCCTGCGGCTGGAAGACCTCAGCGGCGAAGTTGATCACGTCGTCTGCATCAATGTGCTTTCGAATATAGACAATTTCCACAAGCCGCTGGAGCGCCTGCTCAAGATCGCCCGCCGGAGTGTGATACTGCGTGAATCCATCGCGGACAAGGCGTCGTACTTGTATGTCCGCGACAGGTTTCTCGATGCCGGGGTGGATCTCGGTGTTTACGTGAATACATACGCTCGCGCGGAAATTGGGGAATTCATCGCCAGCCGGGGATTTGTGGTGCGCGAGGAAGCCGATCGCCGCTGCGACGGAAAGCCCGAGATGGTCATCGGTTTTCCACACCATTGGACCTTTCTGGTGGCGACGCGAAACTAGATCAACGTACCGGATACTGGAAATACAGATGTCACGAATTGCAGGAATCGTCTTTGCAGCCGACGGCAGCGCCACAGCGCTTCTGCGTGATCGCATGCTGCCGAAGCTGCCCGGCGCAAACCCGATCATCGCCTCGCACGATGGCGCGGCGCTGGGATGGCAGGGCTGGAGTGCCGATCAACGCGACAACAGACTATTTGCCGACGCAACACTGCAAGTGGTGCTGGACGGGCACGTGCTGAATGCCCGCGAACTTCGAAAAGGGCTGGCCCTCCCCGCAGGCGATGTGGCGCTGATCGCGACGCTATACCGGCAAAAGGGCTTCGAGGGAATGCTGTCGCAACTGGTTGGCGATTTCGCCATTGCCATCTATGACGCAGCGGCATCGACCCTGTGGCTGGGGCGCGACCGTTTTGGCGTCAAGCCGATGTACTTCACCACCCTGCCGTCGGGCGCACTGGCATTCGCCTCGCAGCCGAGCGCGCTGCTTGCGCTGAGCGGGGTCTCGGTCGAGCCGAATCGGGCCTTCGTCGCGCGGTTTGCCGGCATGCACTACCGGACCTTCGACAACGCGCCCGCCGAGTCACCCTACCGGATGATTTCCCAACTGCCGGCCGCGCATTCTGTCGCCAGCGTGAATGGTGCATTGGGGGACGCTCGGGCGTACTGGGAGATACGCCAGCAGGACGATTGGACGCAATCGGAGGACGTGCTGGCAGAGCTGTACCGGGACTTGCTCTTTACGGCCGTGCACCGCCGCGTCGATGCTGCCGCGAAGCCCGCCTTCACTCTCTCAGGCGGCCTTGATTCATCATCGGTCGTGTGCTCTGCGGCGGCCGTTTCCGGCAGGAAGCAGGCTGCATTCTCGAGCGTCTATGTCGATGCGACATTTGATGAGCGCGACGAAATTGCCGATGTCGTCCACGACAAGGTGTCGTCATGGACGCCGGTGGAGATTCCCAACCAGATTGGCTTGTTCGACCTCGTCTCCGATATGGTTCGCGTCCATGATGAACCGGTTGCGACTGCAACCTGGCTGTCGCATTTCCTGCTCGCCAAGCAGGTGGCCGGGGGTGGCTACGATGCCCTCTTCGGCGGGCTCGGCGGCGACGAGCTGAATGCCGGCGAGTATGAATACTTTCCGATGTACTTTGCCGACCTGCGTGCCGCGGGGCGCACGGCCGACCTGGATGTGGAGATCCGGGCATGGGCCGAGCACCACGACCACCCGATATTCCGCAAGAACCACCAAACGGCGGTCGAGATGATGGACCGCATGACCGATCCCAAGGTGCGCGGCCGCTGCCTGCCCGACATGCGCCGCATGCTGCGCTACGCCGACACGGTCAGAAACGAGTACTTCGACCTGGCGACTTTTGTCCCGGTGATGGACACCCCGTTCGACAGTTACCTGAAAAACCGCACCTACCAGGACATGTTTCGCGAGACATTGCCCTGCTGCCTGAGGGCGGAAGACCGCCAATGTTCTGCGGCAGGCATGGAGCACTTCGACCCGTTTCTTGACCATACCGTGGTCGAGTTCATGTATCGGGTTCCCGGCGGCTTGAAAATTCGCCAAGGGGTGACCAAGCAGTTGCTGCGGCGGGCGATGGCCGGAATCCTGCCGGAGGCAACCCGGACCCGCATCAAGAAGACCGGATGGAATGCGCCGGCACACCGCTGGTTCGATGGACCGGCGCTCGAAGCGTTGCGGGACATGGTTGGATCGGATTCTTTCAGGCGTCACGGTGTTTACGACCCGAAGCGGGTCATGGCGGTGATTGACGACCACGTTCGAATACTCGCAACCGGGGCGAATCAGGAAAATCACATGATGTTCCTGTGGCAGATGCTCAATCTGGAACTGTGGCTGACCCATCTGGATTCGATCAGGAACAGTACGCAATGAAGATTCTCTTGCTGCTTTCATCGATTCCCTATGACCAAGGCGAGGCCATCGAGGTCGTCTCACATGAGGTCGTTCGCCTGATGGCTGCTGCTGGGCATGAGGTCTATGTACAGGCCCTGATCCGGGATGATCGGTCCGACGCCAGTGCCGAGCGCGAGCTCTATGCGACTAAGCGATTCGCCAGTCAGGCGGGTGTGAAACTGCTGCCCCCGCTTTATCTTGGCGAATTTATTCGGCCACGCTCGCGAAAAAGCAGCCGCCTTGCATACTTGACCACGCTGGTCAGAAGCCTGCCAGGGCTGAGGCGAGTGATCAATCCGGATCTTTTTCCGGCTATTGCGGCTAAGCCTGCAGTCGCTTTTCAGGTCAAAACACTCCAGCCGAACGTCATTGCCTCTATCTGGAGTTGGGAGGCTCTTGCCGCCAGCTACGACATTCCCGGGGTGCCCAAGTTCGTCTATTACGGCAACCCGAATCACAAGCCACCGGAGGCGCAGTTGCGCTTTCCAGGCTTGTTCGGTACGCCGACTCGAGGGCTGGTCGCCCGACTAAGGTTTGGGGCTCTGAAATTGCTCAATCGTGCGACGGAGATCCAGCATCTGCGGATGATGGCCGCCTGCGAGGCGACCGCCAACAATGCCTTGATCGATGCCCGTTACTACACCGATATGGGGCACCCCCGCTCGATCTATCTGCAAAACATGTGGCCTGATGCGGCTGGCGGCCCAGTCTTTGGTGGCCGTCCTGCGGGGGACGGGCGGGCCCACATCTGTGCCAGCGTGGGCAACGTGGCGGCAACCGGCAATACCTTCGGCCTCCATTACCTCGGTGCGGAGTTGATGCCGCGCCTAAAGGCTAGGCTTGGTGGCGATCAGTTGGCGATGGACATTTTCGGTGGCGGGACGCTGCGCCCTTCGTCTGCTGCCGTGCTCTGCGACCCCAGTATCCGATTGCGCGGTTGGGTGACCGACATCAATGCCGAGATCGTTCAGTCGGCCGCGTTCCTGGTGCTGACCAATGTCTACGGCTTCAATGTGGGCAATACGCGCATCCTCCTGGCCTGGTCTCTCGGCGCCTGCGTAATTGCCCACACCTCGAGCGCGCTTTCAATGCCGGAACTGGTTCATGGAGAAAGCGCCTTGCTTGGCGAGACGGCCGATGAAATAGCGGACCTGGTTGTGCAGGCGATCCGGGATCCGGACTTGAGGGAACGCATTGGACGCGGAGGCTATGATACGTTCTGCAGGTATTACCGATCGGAGAAAGTTGTGCCGAAGATGCTGGAAGAGATTGATCGAACTGTGCAGAATTTCAAGCAACGGAGTTGACGACAAATGCCAATTCAAATCAGCCGATATCCTGATACCCTGATCACCCGAATAAGCGAACACGAATCGTGACCGCTACCTGGCTAGTCACGGGCAGTGCAGGATTTATCGGCTCGAACCTGTGTGCCCGCATTCTTTCCGGCGGCGGCAGGGTCATAGGCCTCGACAATTTCTCGGCTGGAAAGAGGGGCAATGTGGATCGAGTCATGGCCGTGGCCGATGGCCGCTATCGCTTTGCCGAGGGTGACGTCTGCGACCGGCAACTGGTCGGCAGCCTGCTTGGGGGCGTTGACACGGTGGTGCATTTGGCCGCTCAGGGATCGGTGCAGAAGTCCTTTGCCGATGTCGCCTACAACAACCGGCAAAATATCGACGGCTTTGTTTCGGTGCTCACGGCGGCGGGCGAGCATGGCGTTCCGCGCTTCATCTATGCTTCGTCCTGTGCGGTCTACGGCGATACGCAGGAGTTGCCCATCGCCGAATCGCTCTGTCCGCGCCCGCTGAGCCCCTACGCCAGTTCCAAGCTGATGAACGACCTGCTGGCGCGGAACCTGATGCATCTCTATCCACGAACGAGGATTGCGGGTCTGCGGTTTTTCAACATCTTTGGACCGTGGCAGGATCCTTACGGCGACTATGCGGCCGTGATTCCCCGTTGGATTGACCGCTGCATCTCAGGCCAGCGGCCTGTCGTTTTCGGCGACGGTAGCGCAACACGTGATTTCTGCTACGTTGGAAATGTCTGCGATCTGGTCGTCCGGATCGGCAAGGGCCAGGCAGGAGAGGCCCAAGGGGTGTACAACGTTGCGTCCGGGGAGGCCACCAGCCTAACCAGTCTTTGCGCCACGGTACTCGATGCCCTGCGCCGCCGTGGCGTGAAGTTGCCGTTCGATGGTCCTGAACACAAGCCGTGGCACGAGGGGGACATTGTCCATTCCCTCGGCGATATCAGCTTGGCAAGGCATACTTTGGGGTTTGCTCCCGCCGTCGGATTGCGCGACGGGATCGAATCCCTGCTCAACGAGCAATACAGTCTTTGAACCAGAATCGCAAAGGGCAATTGTCATGTCAAAACGTGTGTTGGTAACTGGCGGTGCCGGCTTTATCGGCCGTGAGTCCGTTCGAAAACTGGTGACCTCCGGTTACGACGTGATCTGCTTCGACCTTGCCGAGCAGATCGCCCGACACCGCCCCTACCTCGACAAGATCGCCACGCAGGGCAAACTCAGTTTGGTGTTTGGTTCCGTGCTTGATCGCAGCGCCGTACGGCAAGCCGTTCGTGGCGTCGAGGTGGTGCTCCACCTGGCGGCCATGCTCGGCGTCAAGAAAACCGAAGACCACAAACTGTCCTGCATAGAGATCAATGTCAATGGAACCGACAACGTTCTCAGCGCCGCGGTTTCCCAAGGCGTCAAGAAGTTCATCCTGGCTTCATCGTCGGAGGTGTACGGGGAACCGAACCGGAACCCCATTCGTGAAACCGACGACACCAAGGGCAAGACGGTTTACGCCGTCACAAAGCTGGCAGGTGAAGAACTGGTCAAGGGCTACCATCAGCTCTATCCGTCGATGGACTACACGATTGTCCGTTTTTTCAACACCTACGGCGAGGGCCAGGTGGCCCAATTCGTTCTCTGCAAGTTTGTTCGCGAAGTACTGGCGGGTCGCAATCCGGTGGTCTACGGCGACGGCAACCAGGTGCGCAGCTATGGACATGTGGATGATGTGACCGAGGGCGTGAAGCGGATCATCGAGAATCCGATATCGAACGGCCAGGTGTACAACCTGGGCAATTCGACGCAGGTCATGACACTGAGTGAGCTGGCGCAAAGAGTCATCGATTTGGTGAATCCGGACAAAGGGCTGCGCGTAGAGGTCTTGGGCGGGTTCGCTGGTTCCGATCGGGTGTCCGAGCGCGAGATACACATGCGCTATTGCGATACCAGTCGTGCCAAGGCAGACTTGGGCTTTGAGCCGCATATCACCGTGGATGAAGGAATTCGCCGCATAGCCGCCCAGGAGGTGATTCACGCCGACTGGCCGAGCGTCTGACCGCATGTTTGGCGAGGCAAGGATTCTCGGCGTGGTGCCGGCGCGCGGCGGTTCGAAGGGCGTACCGCGCAAGAATATTCGGCTGCTGGCCGGTGAGCCGTTGATAGGCCATACACTGCGCACTGCCATGAATGTGGTGGAGATCGACCTCCTCGTGGTGTCGACCGATGATGCAGAAATCGCCGCCGTGTCTTCAAGCTATGGCGTCCGTGTTGTCGACCGGCCGGCCAAGCTGGCGAGCGATGACTCTCCAACCGAAGCTGCGCTGATCCAGGTACTGGAAGCGCTGGAGGCGGAGGGGCAAATGTTCGACATTGTCCTGGTACTCGAACCCACGTCACCGTTTCGTTCGGCCGGAACAATCGCCCGGGCGATCGCCGCCTGTGCCGCCGGGCCGGCCGCCTCCATTCTGGCGGTGCGGGAGACGCGCGAGAACATCGGCTTTATTCGGGATGGTTGCTTTCGCCCTGTCGTGCCGGGGGCGCCGCGACGACGGCAGGAGCGCCAGCCGATGTATGTGGAAAGCAGCACCATCTACGCCTGCAGCGTTGACTACCTGCGCCGCACCGGCACCCTGGTCGCCGAAGACTGGGGCGCACTGGTGGTGCCGGAAGTCGAGGCGGCTGATATCAATACCGAAGACGACTTTCAAATGGTCGAGTTCCTGATGCTTAAACGGAGGCAAGCACAAGATGTCTGATGCCATCAAGATAGGGACCCGCATGGTCGGGGACAACCACGCTCCATACGTTATCGCGGAGGCCGCGATCAGCCATCAGGGCGATGCGGAAATTGCCCGGCGCATGGTCTATATCGCCCACGCCATGGGCTGTGACGCCATCAAGTTCCAGATGCACGTCCTGGAAAACGAGATGCTGCGGGATGTGCCGACGTCGGACAACTTCGACGAGCCGCTCTACGAAACGCTCGCCAAGACCAACCTCACGCTTGACGAGCACAAGGCGCTCAAGCAGCTGTGCGAGGGCCTGGGCATCGACTACTTGTGTACGCCGTTTTCAGCCGCTGCCGCCGATATTCTCGACGATATGGGCGTCCTCGCCTTCAAGACCGGATCCGGCGAACTGACCAACATTCCCCTGATCACTCATATTGCCCGCAAGGGTCGGCCGATGATCATTTCGACGGGCATGGCGCTGGTGGACGAAATCAGGGAGACGGTCGATGCCGTCAAGGCCATCGGCACCCCATTCGCCCTGACCCACTGCGTGTCGGCTTATCCCTGCCCGTACAATCGCGTCAATTTGCACAACATCCCGCGCTATCGGGATCTGTTCGACGTGCCGGTGGGTTTGTCCGACCACTCGATCGGGATCTACACCTCGCTCGGTGCCGTGGCCCTGGGCGCTTGCATCATCGAGAAGCACTACACGCTGGACAAGCTTCAATCGGGGCCCGACCATGCCGTATCGCTCGAACCCTACGAACTTGGCGAGCTGTCGAAAGGTTGCCGGGCGGTGTTTGAAGCTCGTGGCGCCGAGCGCGAGATCTTTCCCGAGGAGCAGCCCATCATTGCCTGGGCGCGTGAAAGTGTGGTCTCGATCGCCGACATTGCGGCAGGGAAGGTTATTACCCCGGACATGGTCTGGGTCAAGCGTCCCAGCCCGGGCAAGGGGGCGATTCCTGCCAAGGATCTCGGCAAGGTGATCGGACGGACTGCCCGTACCGCCATTGCCAAGGACCGCCAGATTCTGTGGCAGGAGATCGCGGAATGACCCGGCGAGTACTGGCAACGCTAGAGTCGCGGGCGACCTATGGCTATTCCAAGAACGTCATGCTGGCGATGCGGGAGTTCCCGGAGCTCGAATTGCAGACCCTGGTCACGGGCATGCACCTGGTACCCGAACTGGGCAACAGCATCGACCTGATTCGCCAGGATGGTTTCCCGATATCCGCCACGGTGCCCATGCATGGCGGAGATGCCAGTCGCGGCGCCTGGTCGCGGGCGCTCGGGCAGGCGATCGCAGGTTACGCGGAAGCCTATGAACGGCTGCAACCCGATGTCATCCTGCTTTCCGGCGACCGCATCGAGACCTTCGGCTGCTGCATCGCCGCCGCCTACATGGGGATTCCGGTCGCACATATCCAGGCCGGTGACAAGTCCGGGCACATAGACGATTCGGCCCGCCACGCGATCGGCAAGTTCGCCCACATCCATCTGGCTTCCTGCGAGGATTCGGTCAATCGCCTGCGGCGGATGGGGGAGCAGGACTTCCGCATCTTCAACGTCGGCGCGCCGCAACTCGACAACATCGTCGACACCGACTACCGGCGCCAGACCATCGAGATGAATGGCCGTCATCTGGACCTGAGGCAGCCCTATATTCTCATGGTGCAGCATTCGGTCATGGCGGAAATGGACGAGGCCGGACAGCAGGTCGCGGCGACTCTGGAAGCCTGCGCGGGCTCCGGCCTGCCCACCTACATCATCTATCCGAACTCCGACCTTGGCTACCGGCAGATCATCGGCCGCATCGAAGAGCGCGCCACCGGCGGCGTCTTCACCATACTGGAAAACGTGGAGCGCGAGACCTACCTGACCCTGCTGGCCAATTGCGCCGTCCTGGTGGGGAATTCCTCCAGCGGCATTCTCGAGGCGCCGTCATTCCGGGTGCCCGTGATCAACATAGGCAACCGTCAGCGCGGTCGCCCCCAGGCGGGAAACATCCTCAATTGCGACTACGATGCTCACAGCATCGCGGCCTCGATTGCCACCGCGCTCGGCGATCCGGAGTTTCGGCAACGCTGCGCCACGGCCGTCAATCCCTACGGCGATGGCCGAAGCAGCCGGCGCATTTGCGAAACGCTCCGTGATATTTCGCTCGATCGACGCCTGTTGGACAAGGAATGCACGTATTGAAATCCGCCCCCAATGGATATCGCATGTACGCTGTCCTGACAAAGCGCAGTTGGTGATTGCTTGTGCTGGCAAGTAGCCTGAAGCGCGTCCTGCGTCGTTATCCGGCGGCCCATTCGTTTCTGCATGGCGTTCGCTGGCTGCTGCGACCGGATTACCGTCGGCAGCACCGAGTGCTGTTGAAAGAGCTGGAGCAATTCCGCATTCAGAGCGGAGACATTCTGTCTGAAAATCTCGGCAACGGCAGTCGCGGAACCGCCATTGTCATGGGCTGGAGCCGCTTCGAGCAGGTGCTGGCCGAATCGGTGATCCGCAAGGCCTTCGAGTTGGCGGATTACCGCGTGCATGTCGTTGCCGAACCGACGCCGGCCATTCGAGCGGTGTATGGGGTCATGGGCGTTACTGGGTTGGAGACTTTCTCCCGTTATTGCCCCCTGCCGGATCATCGTCGGGCCGGTGCCGTTCTGGATGGCGTGTCTTCGTTTGCCGAGTTGATCGACCTGAAGTGGGGTGGTGTCGCGGTAGGCAAGTATGTCAGTTCCACCCTGATGCGGCAGACCCGGAACGGCAGCCTTGACCTCGGGGACCCGATGCTGCGGGAGCGCGTGGTTGATGGTTTGGCCGAATCAATGGCTTTTGTTGAAGGCGCCGAGCGGATGATCAATCGCGCGACGCCGACTGCACTGGTACTGTTGGACCGAGGCTACTCGCCATACGGCGAGATATTTGACGCTTGCGTAAATCGCGGCATTCCCGTCTATACGTGGAATGCTGCCCACCGCGACAATACCCTGATGCTCAAGCGCTATCACCCAGGCAACCGGGATGCGCACCCCTCATCGCTGTCACCGGAATCCTGGCGCCTTTTGCTGGACGCGCCATGGGGCGAAAGGGAGCGGGAGCGCCTGAATCGGGAACTCGCCGAGTCCTACAACAGCGGCGAATGGTATGGCGAGGTGGGCACCCAGTTCGGCAAGCGAGTGTGCTCGAAGGAGGAGATCGCGGCCCGCCTGGGCCTGGATCCGCGCAAGAAAACGGTGGTTGTGTTTTCCCACATCTTTTGGGACGCCACATTCTTCTGGGGCGAAGACCTGTTCCGTGACTACGAGGACTGGTTCGTCGAGACGGTCCGTGCCGCCTGCGCCAACGACCGCCTTAACTGGCTGATCAAGGTGCATCCGGCGAACCTGATCAAGGATGTTCGCGACGGCTTCAACGGCGAACCCTCGGAAGTGCTTGCCTTGCGTGAACGGATTGGCCGGCTGCCTGCGCATGTGCGGGTGATACCGGCCGATACGGACATCACCACGCTGTCCTTGTTCGAGGTTACGGACTATTGCCTGACTGTACGTGGCACAGTCGGCATGGAGGCGGCGTTGCTGGGCAGGAATGTCATCACTGCCGGCACCGGGCGCTACGACCGGCACGGCTTTACGACGGACTTCAATTCCCGCGAGGACTACCTTGCCCGACTTGCCACCCTGGAGGAACTCGGTCCGCCGACGCCTCTGATGCGGGAGCGGGCGGAACGCTATGGTTACGGCGTGTTCATGTGCCGTCCCGTTCGCTTGAAGTGCCTCGATTTCAAATTCTCGAAGGATGCCGCTGCGACCCTCGTGACAGGGTGGACTGTACGCTCCGTGGCTGAATTGCGAAAAGCCCCGGAGCTCGTCACGATTGCGGATTGGCTGCGCTCGGGCGATGAGGACTATCTTGTTTGTCCGGACACGGTGTCCAGTTCAGGACGACCGTGAAACGCGACGGGGACAAACTGCAAATGTACGAAGAGACGAATTTGGATCAGCTGCACGCTCCTTCGCCGGTGTCCGACTCGAGCTTGAGCCTGGCTCAGAGAAGTATCTTCGAGGCCACTCTGGGCGGCGAGGCGATCAACGAGGGTGGTTGCCTGTTAGCACGGGGCACGTCCTGGCCGATCGAGGGCGGTGTTGTGCGCTTTCGCCGTGACGACGGCTACAACACCTCGTTTGCCAAACAGTGGAAAGCGTTTCAACTTAACCAGTACGATGATCACAACAAGACCTCGTTGACCCGGGCACGTTATCTCAAGGAATCCGGCTGGCCCGATTCCGGGCTGGAGGGCGAACTGATACTGGAAGCCGGCTGCGGCGCCGGACGTTTCACGCGCTTGCTCGCTGCGACTGGAGCCAGGCTGCTGTCCTTCGACTATTCGTCCGCGGTCGACGTAAGTCGCGAACAGAACGGATACTTTGCCAATGTCGCCTTCGCGCAAGCAGACCTTCTGGCCATGCCCTTCATTGAGAACTGCTTCGATCGGGTGTTCTGTCACGGAGTGATCCAACATACGCCCGATCCTGCGGCGGCATTTCGCGCCTTGAACCGGGTGCTGCGGCCAGGCGGCAGATTGTCATTCGACGTATATCATCGTGACGGCCGCATTCGGCCATGGAAGTCAAAGTACATTTGGCGGCCGATCACTACCCGCATGGACCCCGATCGGTTGATGACCTTTCTCGAATGGTTCATTCCAAAATGGCTGCCGATGGATACCTCAATCAAGCGCATTCCGATCCTGGGCAACTACCTTGGCGCGGTGATTCCCTGCTGGAACTACTTCTATACTGATTTGTCGTCGGCCGAGCAGGTGCGCTGGGCCGTTATGGACACGTTCGACGCCTTGGCGCCAGCCTACGATCTACCTGCCAGCCGTGATGAAGTGGTGGGCTGGTTCAAGCAGGCGGGCTACACCGATTTTGAAGTACATGAAGGAGGAACTGGACTTGTCGGCAATGGCATCAAGCCCTGAGGCACGATCGGACGAGGAACGGCTGGCCTACAACCAGCTTCCTTGGAACGACGAGACCGTCACTCGCTTCTGGCGTTGGCAGGCCCAACGCCCAAACGAGTACTTCACCAACCTTTTCGGTGATCGCATCGCCGCCGCCTTGGCGCCTTGGTTGCATGGTGGCGACGGCAGCGTACTCGACTACGGCTGCGGGTTGGGGTTCCTGCCCCGCCATCTTGCTGCGCAGGGGTACCGAGTGTGGGCGGCGGATTTCTCGCCTGAGTCGGTTGCGATCACCAACCAACGAAATCAGGGCGTGCAGGGATTTCAGGGTGCGGCCATGGTTTCCGATATTGCCCGGGGCGGCCAGCGCTTCTCGCGCATCGTTTCGGTTGAGGTGATAGAACATCTGGACGAAGGCTACATTGGTCCGTTCTTCGACACGATCCGTGACCTGCTCGCGCCGGGCGGACTCGTGGTGGTGACTACCCCCAACGAGGAGAATCTGGCCGCGTCGGAAATCTACTGCCCCTGCTGCGATCACGTCTTCCATCGCTACCAGCATGTACGGGCCTTTTCGGCCGCTACCTTGGCTGCCACGGTCAGCGCCAACGACCTCGTCCCGATCCGCACTTTCACCACCGATTTCGGCAGGCGTCCTTGGTGGCATCCAAAACAGATCGCCCGAGACTTGGTGGCGTTTGGTCTCGGTCAGGCCCGCAGCCATCCTCATCTAGTCTGCATAGCTTCGAAGCCTGCCTAGGACATGTGCGGTATTGTCGGGATCGTTGGATCTCAGTCGGATGATTGGATTCATGCCATGAATGACATGATTCTTCATCGAGGTCCAGATGATGCCGGAATCTTTCGTGATCGCGACGCGGGCCTCGCATTGGCGATGAGGCGCCTGGCAATCATCGATCTGACGGACGGGCACCAGCCGATGTCGACCGAGGATGGGCGCTTCTCCATTGTTTTCAATGGCGAGATATTCAATGCGCCCGCTCTGCGACGGGAATTGGAAAGTGAAGGCGTCCGATTTGTCACAGACCATTCCGATACCGAGGTGCTGCTCAGGCTGCTGGTGAGAGAAGGCAAGGCGGCGTTGCCTCGGCTGAACGGGATGTTTGCCTTCGCTTTTTACGATCGAGTTGCGGCACGACTTCTCTGTGCCCGGGATCGGATGGGCATCAAGCCCTTCTACTACACCTTGCAGAATGGCCGGTTCGCCTTTGCCTCGGAACTGAAGAGTCTGCTTGTCCTGCCTTTCGTGGAACGCAAGCTCGATCGGCAGAGCCTCTTCCATTATCTGAGTTTGATGTATGTCCCCGGCGAACGCTCGATTGTCGATGGTATCCGGCGCTTGCCGCCGGCGCACTTCCTCGACTATGACCTCGCCGGAGGGCGCCTCCATATCGAACCCTGGTGGGCACTTGAATTTGTTCCGGATGAGTCGGTTTCAAAGGAGGAATGGCCGAAGCGGATACTTGACGCTCTCGACGGTGCGGTGCGGCGGTGGACGCTTTCGGATGTTCCCGTAGGAGCGTCGCTGTCGGGCGGCCTGGATTCGTCCGCGGTTGTGGCCATCGCGCGCAATGCCGGGCTGGATGTGCGCACCTTTTCGCTCGGATTTGCAGGCGATGGAGAAGAGGCCTGGAACGAATTGCCGCTTGCGCGGCAAGTAGCCGAGCGATGGGGTACGAAGCACGAGGAAATCGTCTTGCAGCCGGACGCCTTGCTCGAAGACCTCGACGCCATGGTTGCGGCGCTCGACGAACCATATGCCGGAGGCCTGCCATCGTGGGACGTGTTCAAACTGATGGGCAGACACGTCAAGGTCGGTCTCACCGGCACTGGTGGCGACGAATTGTTCGGGAACTATGGAAAATGGGTGCCATTGGAGCGCCGTTTCCCGGGTATTTATCTCACGCGCTCGGCTCGGAATGTGGACGCCGAGTTGTTTCGCGAGCGATTTTTCGGGAAATTCTATTATTTCTCGGATGCCGACAAACGCAAGGTTTTGGCGGATCATGGCAATGGCTGTCAGGACACTGCGGCGCTCTTGTTCGAACGATTCCTTGCCGTTGGCGACCGCAACGTCCGCGATGCCATTGCCGCGACCGATATGGGCACCCAGTTGCCGGACGAGTTCCTGCACATGACCGATCGATTCTCGATGGCCCACTCACTGGAGGCAAGAACACCGTTCTTGGACAATGAGTTTGTCGACCTGGTGCGATGCATACCGGCGCGTCTGCGTACTTCGCGGCGGGATTACAAGGGGCTGTTGCGCAGCGCGGTCGCACCCTTGCTGCCGTCCGAGTTGTTACGCGCGCCAAAGAAGGGTTTCGTCATTCCGCTGGGGATGTGGTTGCGCGGGCGCCTGTCCGATCTTGTCGGGCGTTTGCTTGCACCGGAACGATTGGCGGCCCAAGGGATATTCACGGAGGATTTCCATCGACTGTATGTAGCGCCGCACATGGCCGGCGTCGCCGATCACACAAACCGTATTTGGGCGGTGCTGATGTTTCAGTTGTGGTACGAGCGGTTCACTTCTGCAACACCTGAGGTGAAATCTTGAATGTCCTGCATTTTTCCACCAGCGACATCGAGGGCGGATCGGCGCGTTCGGCGTGGCGCATTCATGGCGGGCTGAAGCGCAGCGGTGTGGGTTCGCGGATGCTGGTGGGCAGCAAGAGTTCAAACGACCCCAGCGTGGCAGCGGTTGCGGGTGACGGCTGGCTGCAACGGGCCGATACCGTCAGCAACATCATTCTGCAGAAGCTTGGTCTGCAGTATCTCTACGTTCCCTCCAGCGCTCGCCTGGCCCGGCATCCATGGGTACAGGAGGCCGACCTGTTCCAGTTGTTCAATACCCACGGGGGCTACTTCGCTCTCGACACGCTGGCGCGGCTGGGACGTCGCGCTCCGATTGTATGGCGACTTTCGGATCTATGGCCGTTGACCGGCCACTGCGCGTATCCGGGCGATTGCGTCCGCTGGATGGATGGTTGCGGCCAGTGTCCGGACCTTGACGCCTATCCGCCTATCGGTCGGGATACGACCGCCCAACTTTGGCGGCGCAAGCGCGTCTCGTACGATCAGTGCGACATTACGGTCATCGCGCCTTCTTCATGGACCGAGGCAGCGGCCCGGTGCAGCCCCTTGCTGGCAGGCCGACCGGTACACCGGGTGCCCAACGGCATAGACCATGCGGTATTTACGCCTCGTGGACGCCAGGAGGCCCGTGCGCGACTGGGAATCGCCGACGAGAGGTTGGCCATACTGTTTGCAGCCCACATTGCCTTCGACAATCCTCGCAAGGGCAGTGATCTGCTCCTTGAGGCATTGCGCATGCTTGGGCGGCGCGAAGATGTCTTTCTCCTCGTAGCGGGTCGCAATGCGGAACGCTGGCGCAGCCAGGTGCCGATCGACGTCGTTCCGCTTGGATACATGGAAGGCGACGAACTGTTGGCGGACGTTTATTCTGCTGCCGATGTCGTTTGTGTGCCGTCGGCGGTCGAGAATCTGCCGAATATCGTGCTCGAGGCGATGGCCTGCGGCACACCAGTGGTCGCAATCGATGCAGGTGGAATGCGCGATGCCGTGCGCGACGGAGACACCGGCCTCCTTCGCCCGCCAGGCGACCCCGCTGCTTTTGCTACGGCGCTAGCCCGGATGCTCGATGATCCCGAGGCCAGACGGGCGATGGCGGGGCGGGCGCTCAAGATGATACGCAACGAGTTCACGGTGGAGGGGGAGATCGCCAGGATTCGCGGAATTTACGAAGGAATCCTGGCTAGGCGCGAGGCATGAACGATTTTCCCCGCGTACTTTTTGTCACCCCCGTTGCCTTCAATCGCATCAGCGGCGGGGGAATTACGTTTTCCAGTCTGTTTCGGGGCTGGCCGAAGGAGGCCTTGGCGACGGTGCACAACGACCCGCAGCCCACCACGGATGAAGTGTGCGAACGATACTTTGTCCTCGGTGCCGGGGAACTGGATTTTGCTCCGCCGTTCGACCATCTGCGTCGTCGCTATCGGGCTGCGAGCGCTGTGTCCGCTTCAGTCCCAGAGGCTGCCGCAGGCCGGATCGGGGCCGCATCGCGCATGAAGAGCATGGCGCTGCGAATCCTCGGCGACAGCTTTCCCGAAAGGGCCCGTCTGACTCCGGAACTGGAACGCTGGATCGCTGACTACCGTCCCCAAGTCCTATACACGATTCTCGGCTCGAACGGCATGATGAGCCTGATCGAGCAGATCAGACGCCGGTTCGAGCTTCCCCTGGTGGTGCATGTCATGGATGACTGGGTAGCGGCCAATCATCGCAGGGGCTTGCTGGGACCGTGGCAGCAGCGCCAGATGCAGCGGTGGGTGCGACATTTCATGTCGGTCGCCGATCAGTGCCTCGGCATTTCGCCGGCAATGTGCGACGCCTATGGCAGACGCTACGGGCGCACGTTCCAACCGTTCCAGAACACCATTGATCTGGAACGGTGGAGCCCCTTTGCCAAAGTTACGCTCGCAACCGGTTCGCCGGCAGACTTGCTCTACGTCGGTTCGATCTTCCCCAATGCCCAGCTCGAATCGCTGGTCGATTGCTGTCATGCCGTGGCAAGGCTCAATGCCGAGGGTTTCGCGGCGACCCTTACCATTGCTACGCCGCGCGATCACGCCGCGCGCTACGGGAGCCGTCTGGCGATCAACCCGGCAGTTCGCATCGAACCGCCAATCGAAGACGACGAGGCCTTTTTCCGTCGTATCGCCGCCGCCGATGCATTGCTCTTGCCGGTAAACTTCGACCCGGAGAGCGTGCGATTCATCCGGTATTCCATGCCGACCAAGGTGCCTGCCTATCTTGCCGTCGGCACTCCGGTTTTCGCCTACGGTCCGGCAGCCACTGCGCAAATCGACTATGCGCTGAAAGCCGGCTGGGCCGAAGTGGTCGACCAGCGCGACCTGCGGGATCTTGTCGAGGGCTTGCGCCGGGTGATCACCGATATGGAGTTGCGCGTACGCTTGTCGGCCGACGCCCGCGCCGCGGCAGGGCGCAACCACGATTCGGCGCGTATTCGTGCCGAATTCGGGGATGTTCTTCGCGCCAGCGCGGCAAAAGCAGTGCAAAAGGGAGTGAGCAGACAGTGAAACAGGTGCTAATCCGCCACGGCGGCGTTGCAGTCGAAGAGGTCCCGGCGCCGGTTGCAGAGGCAGGTCACGTGCTGGTGCGTCTCGAGTATTCCTGCATTTCGGTAGGTACGGAGATGAGTGGTGTGCGCACCAGCAACCTTCCCCTCTGGAAGCGCGCCCTGCAGCGCCCGAAGGACGTCATGCAGGTAATCGACCGGGTGCGCAGCCATGGGCTGGCGGAGACCCGCGATCTCGTCAAGGCGAAGCTGGAGGAAGCCCATCCCCTCGGCTACTCGGCGGCCGGCGTCGTGATCGAGGTGGGAGCGGGCATCGATGACATTGCGGTGGGAGACCGTGTTGCCTGTGGCGGCTCGCAGAGCGCCTACCACGCCGAGATGGTCGCCGTGGCGCGCAATCTGGTGGTGCGGGTTCCGGACGGAGTATCGAGTGCCGATGCATCCACCGTGACGCTTGGCGCCATCGCCCTGCAGGGCGTTCGCCGCGCCGCTCCGACCCTGGGCGAGACGTTCGTGGTCATCGGTCTCGGCATTCTCGGCCAGCTCACCCAGCAATTGCTGCACGCCAACGGTGTGCGGGTGATCGGCCTCGACCTCGACCGCAGGCGTCTCGATCTGGCCCTTTCTCACGGCATGGAGGCGGCTTTTCATCCCGATGACGGAAAGGTGGCCGACCACGTCGCCCGGATGACCGATGGCTATGGTGCGGATGGCGTCATCATCACTGCCGCGGCGGCTTCCAGCGACATCGTTGCCACCGCCTTCCACTGTTGCCGACGCAAGGGAAGAGTGGTGCTGGTGGGCGATGTCGGTCTCGATCTGCAACGCGGCGACTTCTACGCCAAGGAGCTGGACTTCTTTGTGTCCACTTCCTACGGCCCGGGCCGATACGACCGCACCTACGAGGAAGCGGGGCTCGACTATCCGCTCGCCTATGTGCGCTGGACCGAGAACCGCAACATGCACGAATGCCTGCGCCTGATGGACGACGGGCGGCTCCGAATTGCGCCGCTGGTGGAGGCCGTCCATCCTGTCGAGCGTGCAGGCGACGCCTATCAGGCGTTGCAGTCAGGCGATGCCCGGCCGTTGGCATTGCTGCTTTCCTATTCCGGCAGCGATGCAAGGCAGCCGCTGCGGTCTGTTCCCAATCCGGGCGCCAGGAGCGGCCGAGCCGGTGCCTTGCGTCTTGCCGTGCTCGGTGCCGGCGGCTTTGCGCGCGGCACCCTGATGCCGATTGTCGCCGCAATGCCCGAGGCATTCAGTCTGGCCGGGGTGGTCACGCGCCAAGGCCACAATGCAATGAATGTCGCCCGCCAGTTCGGCGCCGGCTTCGCCTCGACGGACTACCATGCGGTACTGGCCGATCCGGCAGTCGATGCGGTAATGATCGCCACCCGTCACAACACGCACGGCCCGATGGTGCTGGAGGCGCTGCAGGCCGGAAAACACGTCTTTGTGGAAAAGCCGCTGTGCCTGACCCAGGCGGAACTCGACGCCATCCGCGGCTTCTACGAGGCTGCCGGCGATGGCGCGCCAGTGCTGATGGTCGGTTTCAACCGGCGCTTTTCTCCCTACGCAGAGGCTCTGGCTCGTGCCACCGCAGGGCGCGCTGCGCCGATGATCATCAACTACCGGGTCAATGCCGGCTTCATTGCGCGCGACCACTGGGTCCAGGGTGCGGAGGGGGGCGGCCGCAACTTGGGCGAGGCCTGCCATTTCTATGATTTCTTTACCCGGTTGACGGGCGCCCGCGTGCTGCGGGTCGACGTTGCGGCGATCGTCTCTGACACCGCGCACTATGGGCCTAGCGACAACTTCGTCGCGACCCTTAGCTTCGAGGACGGATCGGTTGCCACCTTGACCTATACGGCCCTTGGCGCAGCCGGACACTCCAAGGAGCGGATCGATGTCTATGCGGACGGCAAGGTGTTGAGCGTAGATGACTACCGGCGGTTCGAGGCGGTCGGCGCGCAAGGCATCAGGAACTTCGAAACCGCGCGGATGGAAAAGGGGCATCGAGAGGAGATAGCGGCCTTCGCTTCGGCCATCCGCAATGGCGGTGACTGGCCGATTCCGCTTTGGCAGCAACTGCAAGCAACCCAAGTGGCGCTTGACGTCGAGGCGAAACTGTCGGCCGTGCAGAAGATCAATGCAGGTGCCTGAAGCGCCCCGCGCCCCCGGGGGGCTCGCTGACGGCTACAAGATGCAAGGTATTTTTCGCTTCATTTTGGCCCTCATGGTGCTATGGAGCCACAGCACCCTTGCTTTCATTCCGGAACTTTCTGGGTGGTTACCCCGAATGCAACTCGGAAACGTAGCGGTGAGTGGCTTCTTCGTGCTCTCGGGTTATCTGATGGCGGAAGCCGTGGCTAACTGGTACTCGGGCCGGAGTTTCAGTTTCATTATCAATCGCTACCTGCGTATTGGCCCCCCATTATTTGTTGCTGCCGTGGTGTCGATCGCGGTGCATTTTGCCGTTTTGCACAGCGGCACTGCCGGTGTTGGGATTGAGCCGATCCCCGAGGGCGCCATATCCTACGAAAACGCGGTTCTGTCGCTGTTGGCGCCTCTATTCCCGTTGGACAGTCGGATCGCGAGGTTTTTCGGCATCGCACCGGAACCCTATTACCAATTTGTTAGATATTCTTGGGCGATCTTTACCGAAATGATCTTCTACTGGGCCCTGTTTCTGCATTCGCTTTGCGCACGATTCTTTGGAGCAAGAAGTGCCGGTACTGTTTTCTTGCTTGCCGCCTTCGGCATGTTTGCCGTCGGCACGCTGAACTACGGCGGTTTTCTGCGCGAGTCTCAGTGGGGCGACTTGGCGGCGAGGATTCCATTGGTGTTCCATATGCAGTGGGCGCCTCATTTTTTGCTTGGCGCCATGATGTCCTACTACGGTCGAGATAGCTCGCGGAGCCCGTTACTCCTGGCGATATTGCTCACCGCTGGCGCAATGGCTTGTGTGCAACTTGGCGTTTATGCTGGAGGATCATCGCTTGTGGTCGGTCTGTATGCGATGATTTTGCTCGCCGGCTTCTCGATAATTCTTGCTGGCCTGCAAGAGTATTCAGTGGGCCGATTTCGTCTGACGCGGCGGCACGACCGAAACTTCGGTAATCTCTCCTATCCTATTTACATCAATCATTACGCCCTTGCCCTGGCGATATTAAATGCCATTTACATCTCTGGTCTCGACATTCAAAGTCTTTCAGGGATGGTCAGGGGTGTGGCATTTATCCTCTTCAACGTGATAATCGTCGTCTGCGCGGCATTTTTGATTCGCCTTACCGATGCCTTGACAGATCGGCTGCGCGACCACTTTCGCGGGGTAGCCCTGTGATGCCCGGCGAATCATTTTGTAATCGGACGCGTACACGTACGGATTTATACTTGCGATCGGGATTACCGGGTGGCGGCAATGACTGACAAGCGTGCCACGGCCACTGACGCCCGCGCCTTTTTCGATAGTTTGGCGGGTGGCTGGGCTGACCGCTACAGAAACGATCCGTCGATGACGGCGCGTCTGGCGCGGTTTTCGGATGTCCTTGCTGGACGCGTCGCGACGGGCGCCAGCGTGCTCGACTTCGGGTGCGGTGCCGGGGTAATCGCCCGCTGGCTGGCGGCCCGCGGTTACGCAATGAGCGGTTGTGACCTTTCGCTGGAAATGATCGAGGCCGCGCAGCGCGACGAGGCGGCCGGCGCGATTAGTTGGGACACCTGCGGCGATGGCCCGCTACCCTACGCAGACAAAACCTTCCCCGCGATCGTCAGTTCAAGCGTGCTGGAGTATGTGGTCGATCTGGATTCAACTTTGGCGGAGCTTCACCGGATTCTTGCACCCGGGGGCTGGTTGCTGGTCACGATCCCCGACAGCCGCCATCCGCATCGGCGGCTTGAGGCTCTGAAGCGCCTTCTACTGAGCCTACCCTTGGTCGGCGCGTGGCTTGAACACGGGCGCTGGGCAGAAGGCGCCGCGTATCTGCGCCTGTCGCGCAACCGGTTTAGTCCCTCCGTTTGGATCCGGATTATTGCAGAACACGGGTTTCATGTAGAGCCGGTCGGCCCGTGTGAAGGTCCGTTGCTACTGCTTACGGCTCGACGTGGGGACGCGGGATGAGTGAGCCGCATTGCCCGCAACTGCCGGCCGAGGACGTATACGCCACTGCCAAGAAGATCGGTTTTGTTCTCGAGCGGATAAAGCGATACCGGCAGCAGGTCAATCCGGCGCCGCGTATCCTCGACTTTGGCTGTGGCAACGGGACGGCGCTTGGCCAGTATGTGATCGGCGAGGGTATGGACTACCTCGGTGTCGACTTCCATGCACCGTCACTAGACTATGCCCGCACTCATTTCGGTCAGGCGCGCGCGCGGTTTCTCCCTGAGGTTCCGGCCGGGGAGCGCTTTGACATCCTCATCTATTCCGAGGTGCTCGAGCACCTGGATGACCCTGCGGCAATGTTGTGTTCGCACCTGCCGCTGCTGGCACCCGGCGGCATCGTCCTCGGCTCGATTCCCAATGGGTACGGACTTACCGAGATCGAGAAGTACGTGGATCGGAAACTGCACCTCTACGAGGCATTGCGATGGGTCTGGCGTCGTCTGCGCGGCGGGGGGCCGGCAAAGCAGGAAGAGGGGCTGCCGTACAACTATGCCTCGGGCCATGTCCAGTTCTTCACGCGGCGCAGCTTCGAGCGTACCGTCCGCAGTGCCGGGCTGGAACTGGCCGAACTGTGCAATGGAAGTGTGATGGGGGCGGATTTGAGCGGCGCCACGTTTCTCCGGCCACAAGCGCTGATTGCATTCAACACGAAGCTGGCCGACTACTTGCCGTCATGGGCGGCGGCTACTTGGCACTTCACGCTTCACCGCGCCAAGGAAGCCTAGCCCGGTGTCTTTCGCCATCCCGCGCCAGTTTCGCGACTATCCGCTGCGGCTGCTGCTGGCGAAGGCGTTCGGCCGTTTGCGGAGGACTGCGGGGGGTGAACTGCAGCGCCTGCGCGACAAGTTTCTGGAGAGCCACGGCGACGGATGGGAGACCGTGCGTCCCGTGGCGCTGCGACTGAGCAGCGAGGACATCCCTGAGGATCTTTGCGCCTATCTCGCAGCGGTTGCACCGGCCTACATGGAACACCGGTTCAACCTGCTTGGCTCGGGCTGGGTGCAGGTGGCTCATGGCATCGCATGCGCAGGCTTTGACGGAAAGCGTTATCCGCCCGCCCCGCCTGTGAATGCCGACCCTGGCGGGCACTGGCTTGCACGTCGGATCAACCGCGCCAATCTGGCCGCCGCGCAGCAGGCTTGGAAGTTGATCGGCAGCACCGGATACGTACCGATCGATTGGCAACTCGATTTCAGGTCCGGCTTTCGCTGGTCCGAACTGACCTGCCATCTCGATGTCCGCATTGGTTCCGCCGTGGGCGCCGACATCAAGCTGCCGCGGGAACTCGCCCGCATGCAGCACCTGCCCCAGCTCGCGCTCTGCGCGCTGCGGGCGTCCTCAGGTGACGCCCGGTTTGCGGATGCCGGCCTCTATGTCGACGAGATTGGCGCCCAACTTCTCGATTTCATTGCCACCAATCCGCCGCGCTTCGGAGTCAATTGGGCTTGTGCGATGGATGTGGCGATCCGTGCTGCGAATTGGCTGCTTTCCCTCGACCTCCTGGCATCCGACGGGCTTGGGTTGGACCGGTCCACCCATGCACTCGTCTCACGCAGCATCGTCGACCACGCGGTTTATGTCGCGGATCATCTGGAGTGGTCCGAAGTCAATCGCACCAATCATTATCTGGCCGATCTGGTCGGCCTGCTCTATGCGGGGGCGCGGCTTGATGCTTCGCCGCGCAGCGACGCCTGGCTTGCCTTCGCGGTGCGGGAATTGACGGGCGAAGCGCTGACCCAATTCCACCCCGAGGGCAGTTGCTATGAGGGGTCGACGAGTTACCACCGCCTTTCGGCCGAGCTGGTGCTTTTTGGCGTGGCTTTGGCCACCGGGTTGCCGGAGTCGAGGCGGAACGCATTGACGTCCTATCGACCGGATGCGATCCAGGTACGGCCCGATTTCCCGCCGCCACCCGTGCCGGATTTCCCGGATGCAACAGGACGGCTGGGGCCCGTTTCAGGCATGGTCGCTGAGCGACTCTGGCGGGCGGCCCGCTTCAGCGAAGCCGTGAGCCGTTGCGACGGACGCATCAGCCAGATCGGCGATACCGATTCCGGACGGCTCTTCTGGCTGCATCCGGTAGCGGTCGGTGGTCACCCGCCCGGACGCGACGATCTGGATCATCGTGCACTGATCGAATCCATCGACGCACTGTTTTCACCAACCATTGCCATCCGATGGTTCGACAGCGTTGTAGCGCGTGTGCTGGCCGGAGAGTGGCTGGCTCGGGTTCCGGAGCCACTATCGATGCCGGGTGACATTGGCGATGCAACGGCGATCGAGGCGAAAATCAGCCAACGACCAGATTCGTGCCGCCGGGTCAGACGATTTCCCTTGGCGCGGTCGACGAATCCCTGGCGCCGTGTTGCCTATCCCGCTTTCGGACTCTACGTTTTCCGCCGCGACGACGACTTTGTGGTCTTCCGCTGCTGGGGCCCGTTGGCGGCCGGCACGCCGAGCGGACACCTCCACGACGATAATCTCGGCATTGAAATCGTGTTGGGAGGACAGCCGTTGATACAAGATCCTGGAACCTACGTCTACACGGCCGATCCGCAGGCGCGTAATCTGTACCGCTCCGCGTCAGCGCATGACGTGCCGCGGGCGCGTGCCTGGGACGTGGCTCCTCCGGGTTCCGCGCTCTTCTCCCTGACACCGAAGGCCGCGGCCGAGTGCACCTGCTGGCAGGCCGATGCGGTTGCCGGATGGATCGTTGCGGACGAGGGCACGCTGCATCGCCTGGTGCGCTTCCGGGATGATGCGTTGGAGATATGGGATGGCATTTCCGGGGGCGAACTGGCTCCCCTCGGCAACGCACCGATGCCCTGCATTGGCTATGGCCGCAAAGCCTAAGGTTCTCTTTCTCCTGTTCGAGGGACTGGCGGCCACCGTGGTGGAATCCCAGGTCTTGT
The DNA here is from genome assembly GCA_034376265.1 of Sulfuritalea sp. Classification (GTDB taxonomy): domain Bacteria; phylum Pseudomonadota; class Gammaproteobacteria; order Burkholderiales; family Rhodocyclaceae; genus Sulfuritalea. The sequence continues at coordinate 56,549 of JAXMJU010000232.1, read as the reverse complement.
CCACCGTGCGCCTGCTCCAGGCAAAGGGCGTGGCAGAGTTCGAGGTCTGGGCGTTCGCCTGCCTTGACGCCCTCATGCAAAGTTCTCGCTCCCGTCTCGGCGCCGCGGAGCAGCTGGCACAGGCACCGGTATTTCTGCACCGCGCGCTGCGGCCGCTGTCACCGCTGGCTTACGCCATCAATGTGCTGTTGTTTGCGTGGCACTTGTTTCCTCGCCGCCGGGAGTTCACCCATGTCCATGCCCGCACCGATTATTCCGCCGCGGTGGCGGGGCCGGTGGCACGCTTGTTCGGCATCAAGTTGATCTGGGACTGCCGCGGCGATTCGGTGGCCGAAGTCGAGGAGCGCTTTGCCGGCCGGCGCGGCTGGCTAGGGCTGCTAGTGCAATTGCGGCTGCGCGAACTCCGCGGCTACACGCGCACGGCAGGCCGATGCTGCAGCCGCGCGCTGTTCGTCACCGAAGAGTTGCGCGACAAGTACCGCGAACTGGTCGGCGGCAAGCCGGTTGAAGTCGTACCCTGTGCCGCCCACGAGGAACTGTTCTTTTTCGATCCGGACTTGCGTGCGGCAACTCGCTTGCGCCTCGGCTATGCGGACGATGAGACCGTGTATGTCTATAGCGGCAGCCTGACCGAGTATCAGGGTTTCGGTGATACCGTGGTTTTCTTCGTGGCGGCCTACCAACGGGATCCGCGCAGCCGCCTGCTGGTACTGACGCCGGCTGTTGATGCCGCGCGGCGCGATCTCGCGCATATTCCCCAGGGCAGCTTCCAGGTTCATGTCTGCACTCTTGGCGAGGTGAATGCCTACCTGAATGCCGCCGATGTCGGATTTCTGCTGCGCCCGTTTCTGCGCACCAACCGGGTAGCGTCGCCGACAAAGTTTGCCGAATATGGCTTGACGGGCCTTGCGGTGGTGACCAGCGAAGCCGTGCCATATGCCATGCGCGTTGCCACGGCTGTTGGCAACCTCGTGACCGTAGAGGAGGGTTGCCCCAGGCTGCCATCGCTCGGCCGTGAGGCGGTGGCTGGCCGTTTCGCGGAACGGCTCGGCCGCAGCAACTTCACAGAGAATTACCGTCGAATCTATGCGCCCCATTCCGATAATTGCCGTAACCCGTAGCTTCGATAGCGGCGGCACGGAACAGCATTTGCTGCAAACGCTCCCTCGCCTGAACCGTGAAAAATTTGCGGTTACCTTGCTGGCGCTGCATACCGAGGGGGCGCTGGCCAGGGCGTTCGCGCAATGCGGGCTGGATGTCGCGCCGGGTCCGGCGTCGCGCATCGGAGCCCTGGTCCGGCTCGCCTTCAAAGCGGTCGGTCGCCGCCCCTTGGTGCACTGTTTTTTGCCCGAGCCCTATCTGCTTGGCGCTCCGGTCGGCCTCCTGGCAGGCGCGACCGTATTGATGAGTCGCCGCAGCCGGAACACCTATCAGCAACGCCATCCGGTTGCCGCTTGGTTCGAGCGGCGACTGCATCGCCACATGGCGGCGCTGGTGGGCAATTCGCGTCCGGTGGTGGCCGACCTGCTCGCCGAAGGGGCGCCGCCAGCGCGCGTCCGGCTGATCTACAACGGCATCGATACCGGTCGCTTCCTGTCCGGCCATCAACGTCAGGCCAAACGCCAGGAAGTGCGAATCCGGCTCGGGCTGTTCGATGATGTCGTTGTACTAACCTGCGTCGCCAACCTGTTCCATTACAAGGGTCATGCGGATTTGCTGCGGGCGCTGGCCATGCTGGAACCCGTCTTGGCAGTCAACTGTGTAATGCTGCTGGCCGGGCGTGACGCGGGAGAGGCGGATTCCCTGCAGAGGCAGGCTGTCGAACTGGGGATTTCCGACAGAGTCCGCTTTCTCGGCGAGCGGCGCGACGTTCCGGACTTGCTCGCCGCGAGCGACATCGGAGTGCTTGCATCGCAGGAGGAAGGTTTTTCGAATGCCGTGCTGGAGGGCATGGCGGCGGGGCTGCCGATGGTGGTGACCGACGTTGGCGGGAATGCGGAGGCAGTGATCGACGACAAGAATGGTTTCGTCGTGCCGGCACAGGAACCCGCGCTGCTGGCAGAAGCCATGTCGGCCTTGATTGGCGATGCCGGACGCAGGCGCGCGATGGGGGATGCCGCCCGCAGGCGTGCCACCGAATCGTTTTCGATCGATGCCTCGGTTTCCGCCTATGAAGCGCTGTATGAAGAGATTTGGGCCCGATACGGGAATGGTTTGTGAATTCACGGAGTCAACTGGCGTGCGAGAGGTGTTCCTGAAGTGTGTGGCTTAGCAGGAGTTCTGCTCCGCAATCGATTGCGCGACGGCGATGCGCTGGTTCGCGATGTCGGCGCCATGGCGGCGGCAATCGTTCACCGCGGGCCCGATGAGGGTGGCGCCTGGACCGATGCCGCATTCGGTGTCGCCCTGGCGCATCGCCGCCTGTCCATTCTCGATCTGTCAGCCGCCGGGCGCCAGCCGATGCACTCCGCCAGCGGGCGATTCGTGATCGCCTTCAATGGAGAGATTTACAACCATCTCGAGTTGCGCAACGAATTGCCGGGCTTTGCCTGGCGAGGACATTCCGATACCGAAACACTGCTGGCGGCCTTCGAGAAATGGGGCGTCGAGGCGGCCTTGCGACGCATGGTCGGCATGTTTGCCATCGCCTTGTGGGACGGCGGGCGCAAGGAACTCACGCTCGCGCGCGATCGTCTGGGCGAGAAGCCGCTCTACTACGGTTTGCAGGACGGCGTACTGCTGTTCGGTTCGGAACTCAAGGCGCTGGCGGCTTACCGCGACTGGGCTCCGCAAGTCGATCGCGATGCACTGGCTCTGTTCATGCGCTATGGTTATGTGCCCTTGCCGCACACGATCTGGCGCGGGATCCGCAAACTGCTGCCCGGAAGCTATCTGACCTTCGCCGCCGATGCGCCAATCACCGTCCTGCCAGCGCCGACTCTCTATTGGCGCGCGGCCGAAGTCGCTGCGGGCAGTGCGCGCACAAGCATCGACGAAGTGGGGGCGGTCGGGGCGCTGGACCAGCATCTGCGCGCGGCCGTGGCCGGGCAGATGGTTGCCGATGTGCCGCTCGGCGCTTTTCTTTCGGGCGGCGTCGATTCCTCGACCATCGTTGCCCTGATGCAGGCGCAGTCGCCGCGTCCGGTGCGGACCTTTTCCATTGGTTTTACCGAAGCGGACTACAACGAGGCCGCGTATGCCAAGGCGGTCGCGGCGCATCTGGGCACCGACCACACCGAGTTCTACGTGTCGCCGGAAGATGCCCAGGCCGTGATTCCCCGCCTGGCTGAAATGTACGACGAACCGTTCGGCGACTCGTCGCAAATACCCACGCACCTGGTCGCCGCGATGGCGCGCCGCCATGTGACGGTTTGCCTGTCCGGCGACGGCGGCGATGAGTTGTTCGGCGGCTACAACCGGTATTTCTGGGGCAGGTCGATCTGGCGTCGCATCGGCCCGCTGCCGCGCGGCCTGCGGGCTGCCGCGGGGCGCGCAGTCAGCGCTGTTTCGCCGCAGGCCTGGGACAGGATCGGCAGGGCGCTGCCCAGCCGTCTGCGCCAACCGACACTCGGCGATCGCCTGCACAAGCTCGCCGGAGTCATCGACGTGGCATCGACGGACGAACTCTATCGGCGACTGGTATCCCAGCACCGCGAGCCTCGCAGCATCGTGATCGGCGGCGACGAAGCGCCGATCTGGGCCGACGCCGAGGCGGCCGATTTTGCGCGCTCGGCTCGCGGCGGCGACTTTACCGAGCGCATGATGTTCCACGATCTGGTCGGTTATCTTGCCGACGACATCCTGGCCAAGGTCGATCGGGCCGCCATGGCAGTCAGCCTGGAGACGCGAATCCCGCTGCTCGACCATCGTTTGCTGGAGTTCGCCTGGTCGCTGCCGCTGGACATGAAGATCCGTCATGGGCAGGGCAAGTGGCTGCTGCGTCAGGTGCTGTATCGCTACGTGCCGGAGGAACTGATCGAGCGGCCGAAACAGGGCTTCGGCATTCCGCTCGATTCCTGGTTGCGTGGGCCGCTGCGCGACTGGGCGGAAGCGCTGCTCGACGAGTCGCGATTGCGCCGCGAGGGCTTTCTGCATCCCGAACCGGTGCGCCGCAAGTGGGCCGAGCACCTTTCCGGCCGCCGCAACTGGCAATACTGGCTGTGGAACGTCCTGATGTTTCAGGCCTGGCGGGAGCGCTGGGCGTGAAGGTCTGCCAGCTCTGCGCCGTCGATTTCACCGTCAGGAACTTCCTGCTGCCGCTCATCGACGGCATGCGCGGGCAAGGCTGGTCGGTGACCGCCGTATGCTCGCCCGGTCCGTTTGTCGACGACTTGCGCCGCGGCGGCTACGCCGTCGACACGATTCCGATTTCGCGCAGCATGAATCCGCTTTCGGCACTGCGCTCGACGATCGCGCTGGTGCGCTACTTCCGCCGTGAGCGCTTCGACGTCCTGCATGTGCATACCCCGGTGGCGGCATTGATTGGACGTATCGCGGCACGCATCGCCGGGATTCCGCTGGTCGTCTACACCGCGCACGGCTTCTATTTTCACGACGAGATGCCGCGCTGGAAGCGCTCACTGTTCATCGCGCTGGAGCGCTTTGGTGGAAGGCTCACCGACCTGCTTTTCTCGCAGAGCGCCGAGGATGCGGAGGAGGCGGTCAAGGAAGGAATTGCCCCGCGCGAACGCGTGCTGGCAATCGGCAACGGAGTCGACGTATCGTCCTTCGATCCGTCAAGAGTCGGCGCTGGCGCTACGGCGCGCGCGGCATTGGGCATTCCCGCCGATGCTTTCGTGGTCGGCATGATTGGCCGTCAGGTGCGCGAGAAGGGTGTGGCCGAATTCCTCGCCGCCGCGGCCGATCTGGCGCGGCGTTTTCCGCAAGTTTGGTTCCTGCTCGTGGGAGAACGTCTGGCCAGTGACCATGCCGGTGGCGTGGAGGCAGAGTTCGCCGCGGCGAAGGCCCGCCTGGGCGAGCGGCTGGTCGCGCCCGGCCTGCGTTCGGATATCCCGCGGATGCTGGCGGCCATGGACCTGTTCTGCCTGCCGTCGTGGCGGGAGGGCATGCCGCGTACCATCATCGAGGCAATGATGATGGCCAGGCCGGTGGTCGCTACGGATATCCGTGGTGCGCGGGAAGAAGTTGTTGCCGAAGAAACCGGTTTGCTGGTGCCGACGCGCGCACCGGAACAACTCGCCGCGGCGATCGAGCGCCTTGTCCGCGATCCGGCGTGGGGCAAGCGACTCGGCCAGGCAGGCAGGCAACGCGCATTGATGTTGTATGATGAAAAAAAAGTCATCGCGTTGCAGTTGGAGCGAATTGCTCAGGCAGCGCGACAGCGGGCTCTGCTCTGATTCCATTCCCATAGTGTCGAACTGGATTGCTTCCATCGTGGCTGCTACTGCCACCATCGCTTTCCTCGCAATTCTGTTGCGACGCGCCGAGATTTTGCCCATCGATCGTCCCAACGCGCGTTCGCTGCATGATCAGCCGACACCCCGCATCGGGGGCTTGGCGCTGTTCCCGGGAGCTGTGCTGGGTTGCCTTGCAGCCGGTTTGTGGGATGGCGATTCGCTGCTCCTGCTGGGACTCGCCGGATTTCTGTTCTTTCTGTCGATCGTTGACGATTGGCGCAGTCTTCCCGTGACGTTGCGCTTCGGCGCACATTTGCTGGCCGCGGGCTTGCTTGCGTTTGGTCTGATGGGGTCCTCGGCGCTCGCCTTGACAGCGGCCCTCGCCGTGGCATGGATGACCAATCTCTTCAATTTCATGGACGGCGCCAACGGCCTGGCTGGCGGCATGGCTGCCATTGGCTTTGCCGTCTTCGGCCTGGCATTCGGCGCGCCGACCGCGAGCTACGCCTTGACCGGGGCAGCCCTTGGCTTCCTGGTATTCAATTTTGATCCGGCCAAGGTGTTTCTCGGCGACGCCGGATCGATCCCACTTGGCTTCCTGGCGGGAGGACTTGGCTTGCTTGGCGTGGTGAAGGGACAGTGGCCCTGGTGGTTTCCCCTGCTCGCGTTTTCTCCATTTGTCATCGATGCGACGGTTACGCTGGTGCGTCGGGCGCTGCGCAGGGAAAGGGTCTGGACAGCTCATCGCGAGCACTACTATCAGCGCCTCGTGCGTATGGGCTGGTCCCATCGCCGGCTGGCGTTGTTCGAATACGTGCTCATGGTGGCATGCGGGATTTCGGCCCTGATCCTGCTGTCGGCGGGCCTGCAGTCCCAGGTTCTGGGGCTATCGGCATGGGTTGCCATTTACGCAGGCCTGATGCTGTCCATTGACAGATGCTGGGCTCGCAGTGCAGCCAGCCGCGGAGACCGGGCATGAGGCGCAGCGTGATGATTTTCTTTCACGATCTCGCCATGGTGGTGCTCGCCTGGCTTGGGTCGTACTGGCTGCGCTTCAATTTGGACATTCCGGCTGAATTCAACCAGGCCATGTGGTCCGCGCTGGTGGTGGTGATACCGGTGCAGGGGATCATTTTCTATGGCTTTGGCCTGTATCGCGGGATGTGGCGCTTTGCCAGCGTTTCCGACCTGAAGCGGATCCTGATCGCCTGTGGCGTGGCGGCGCTGGCGTCGCCGGCGGCGTTGGTGATGGCGCAGCAGCTCAACCTGGTGCCGCGCTCGGTGTTCATCCTCGATCCCTTGCTGCTGGTGCTGCTGATGGGCGGCGTGCGCTTTACCTATCGGGCCTGGAAGGACGGGCACTTCTTCCTGCGCCGCACCGGGGTGGGCACGCCGGTCCTGATAGTTGGCGCTGGCGAGACGGCGATGCGCCTGATCAAGGAGCTGGAAACCAGCCGGGTCTGGCGTGTCGTCGGTCTGGTCGATGCCGGCTCGGCGCTGACCGGTCGTCAGCTCGGCGAGGTGCCTATCCTCGGCGGTATCGAGGCCATTGCCGAACATGCGCGACGCGCCGATGCGCAGCACGTCATCATCGCCATGCCTTCGGCGTCCGCGGCGGAGCGGCGGCGCGCGACGGAACTGACGGCGGCGGCCGGGCTTTCGGTGATGACCGTTCCCGCGCTCGAAGACCTGCTCACGGGCCGCGTGGCGATTTCGGAAATCCGCAAGGTCGAACTCGAAGACCTGCTCGGTCGCGACCGCATCGAGCTCGACGAAGCCGGTCTGCAGGGTCTGCTGGAGAACAAGTGCGTGCTGGTGACGGGCGCCGGCGGTTCGATCGGCTCCGAGCTGTGCCGCCAGATCGCCCGCTTCCATCCGCGGCAACTGGTGTTCCTGGAGCAGTCCGAATACGCGCTGTACAGCATCGAGCAGGAGTTTGCCGGGCGTTCGGTGACTTGCGTGGTGGGCGACGTCAAGGATGTCGTGCGCATGGGCGCGGTGTTCGCCGAGCACCGGCCGGATGTGGTGTTCCACGCCGCGGCCTACAAGCACGTGCCGCTGATGGAATGCGCCAACGCCTGGGAGGCGGTGAAGAACAACGTGCAGGGCACGCTCAACGTGGCGCGTGCCGCGCTGGCCAACGGCACCGGGGAATTCGTGCTGATCTCGACCGACAAGGCGGTCAATCCGACCAATGTCATGGGCGCCAGCAAGCGCCTGGCGGAGGTGGTGTGCCAGGCGGTGCAGGCGCAGCGCTCAGCGACGCGTTTCGTCATGGTGCGTTTCGGCAACGTGCTGGGCTCGTCCGGCAGCGTGATCCCGCGCTTTCGCGAGCAGATCGCCAGGGGCGGGCCGGTCACCGTCACGCATCCGGAGATCATTCGCTACTTCATGCTGATTCCGGAAGCGGCGCAGCTGGTGTTGCAGGCCGGCCTGATGGCGGCGCGCGAAGCCGAGGGCGGCCGGGTGTTCGTGCTCGACATGGGCGAACCGGTGAAGATCGTCGACCTGGCGCGCGACATGATCCGGCTTTCGGGTTTCAGCGAGGACGAGATAAAAATCGAGTTCACCGGACTGCGGCCCGGCGAGAAGCTCTACGAAGAATTGCTCGCCGACGGCGAGGCGACCTTGCCGACGCCGCATCCCAAGCTGCGCATCGCGAAACCTTCGGCGTCGCCCGACGCGGCCTGGCTGGCCGAGCTCGAACTATGGCTGGCGATGCCCTGGCGCGAGGAGGCCGAGGTGAAATCCGGGCTCAGGAACTGGGTGCCCGAATATCAGCCCGCAAGGCATTGAAAGCTGCCGTCACTTCATCGACCGCGACGTCCCGCACGTCGAGCGAAGGTTTCTGCAGTAGGCGATAAGGCACGCCCCAGGGGCGCCAGCGCGCCGTGCCGGAATTGCCGAAGAGGCACACGATGGGCAGGCCGAGGCCCGCCGCCAGATGCATGGCGCCGCCGTCGGCACAAATCAGCGCATCGCATTGCGCCAGCGCGGCGATAAGCTCCGCCAGGGTCTGCGTCGGCCGCGCGATCACCGGGGCGCCAGCGCCAACTCTGTCCTGCACCTCGCTGGCCTTGGCATCGTCGCCCGGATGCAGCGGATTGTCTTCTGCGCCGGGCGACCAGAGCAGCATGAAACGCAGCGAGCCCTGCGCCGCCAGCGACTTGATGGTTGCGGCAAAGCGTTCCGCCGGCCAGCGCTGCGATGCCTTGCGCGCGCTGATGTGGATGCCGACGGTGAAGCTTGCCGCCGACGCGTCCCGCCCCGGTGTGGCGGCGAAGACCCGACAGGGCGGCGGCGGACCGGTGATGCCGTAGATCGCCGCGAGGCGAAACACGTCCTCGACTTCATGGCGGCCGGCGTCGTCGAGCGGCAGCGCCAGATCCAGTCCGCTGACCTCGCCGAAGCCGATCAGGCGCTGCGGCTTCAGCCATAGCGCTTGCCTGACCACCCGCGACTGCGGCGATGTGGTGGCGATGATCACGTCGTCGAGCTGCATGCCGCGCAGTTTGCGCATCATCGCCAGGCGCCGCCACAGGATGCCGGGCAGCGATTCGCGGGGACCGCGATGCTTGGCCTTGGTGTAGACGAAGACTTCATCCAGATCGGGATTGCCGGCCAGCACCGGCGCGTTGTAGCTATTGACCAGCGCACCGATCCAGGCTTGCGGAAACTGCCGGCGCAAGGCGGCGATCAGCGGCGTGGTGCACACCAGGTCGCCGATGTTGTCGCGGCGGATGATCAGTATTTTCGGGGTGGGGGCAGGGCTCAAGGTAAACTTGTCGACTATGGCTACTTATGCAATCGGAGACCTGCAGGGCTGCTACGACCCGCTGCGGCGCCTGCTCGACTATATCAGTTTCGATCCGGCCGCCGACCGCGTCTGGTTCGTCGGCGATCTGGTCAATCGCGGCCCCGCGTCGCTTGAGGTGCTGCGCTTCGTCAAGGGGCTGGGAAGCGCGGCGACCGTGGTGCTCGGCAACCACGATCTGCACCTGGTGATGCAGGCCGAGGGCTACGGCAAGTCGAACAAGGAAGACACACTCGAAGAAATCCTGGTGGCCGCCGACCGCGACGACTTGCTGATCTGGCTGCGGGCGCAGCCGCTGTTCCATGTCGAGGGCGGCTGGGCCATGGTGCATGCCGGCCTGTTGCCGAGCTGGACCGTGGCGCAGGCGCAGGCGCTGTCCGGCGAAGTCTCGGCGGCATTGCAGGCCGTCGACTACCGCGACTTCCTGGCCAATATGTGGGGCTCGGAACCGGCCGCCTGGCGCGACGATCTCGCCGGCTGGGACCGTTTGCGCGTGGTGGTGAATGCGATGACGCGCATGCGTTATGTGACGGCGAGCGGCGCCATGGAGTTCCGCGCGGCCGGTGCCAAGTCGCCGCCCGACACGGGGCCGCCGGGCTGCCTGCCGTGGTTCAATGCGCCGGGACGCGCCAGCGCCGACCACGCGATTGTCTGCGGGCACTGGTCGGCCCTCGGCTTTCGCGACGAGGCCAATATCCTGGCGCTCGACACCGGCTGCCTGTGGGGTGGTTGCCTGACGGCGGTGCGGCTGGAAGACCGGCGGGTATTCCGTCAGCCCTGTCCGCAGCAGGCCAAACCCTCGGGCTGGGACTGAGCGCCGGGCGCCGGCGCCCGAGGGACGGCGGCTCAGTGCGAGACGCGGGTGACGCCGCTGCCGGACAGGACCCGCACTTTGTCGCCGGCGCGGAATTGTTCGTCGGCCTCCTGGGTCACGGCGATGAACTGGCCGCTGTCGAGTTTCACGGTGATTTCCAGGCCGTCCTTCTTCGACGTCCTTTCCTCAATGGCCTGCCCGGCGACGCCGCCGAGCACGGCGCCGAGCACCGAACCGACGGTCGAGCCCTTGCCCTGCCCGACGTTGCTGCCGGCAATACCGCCGACCACGCCTCCGGCGACGACGCCGACACCCGATTGCGTGCCTTCGATGGTCACCGTGCGCACGGATTCCACGACGCCCATGCGCACATGCATTTCGCCGCGGGTTTGCGCACGGGAATAGGCCGAACCGGACTGGCTGCCGGCGCAACCGGCCAGCGCCAGGGCGGTCAGGGCAGCGATGGCTAGGGCACGATAGGGCTTCATGAGATTTCCTTTATTCATGGCTGGTTGATCAGAGCGTCTCACCGAATGCGGCGCTGAAACGCTGGGCAATGTCTTCCCTTGTCAGCTTGTGGTTCTGGCCGCCGCGGTGGGCGATCTTGATCGACCCCATCAGCGATGCCAGGCGCCCGGTCTTCTGCCATTCCCAGCCCTGGCCGATGCCATACAGCAGGCCGGCGCGGTAGGCGTCGCCGCAACCGGTCGGGTCGATCAGCGCCTCCGGCGCTGCCGCCGGAATCTCGATGCGGCAGCCAGCGCTGTAGATCTGCGACCCGCTGCCACCCAGCGTCACGACCAGCGCCTGGACTTCCCCGGCCAGCTGCTCCAGGCTGCGCCCGGTGCGTTCCGTCAGCAACTTGGCTTCGTAGTCATTTACCGTGCAGTAGTCGGCAAGTTGCAGGAAGGCCATGAGTTCGGCGCCATCGAACATCGGCAGGCCCTGGCCCGGATCGAATACGAAGGGTATGCCGGCGTCGTGGAATTCGCGCGCATGCTGCAGCATGCCGTCGCGGCCGTCGGGCGAGACGATGCCGAGACTCACCTCGCGCGCATCGGTGACCTTGTTGCGGTGCGACTGGGTCATCGCGCCGGGGTGGAAGGCCGTGATCTGGTTGTCGTCGAGGTCGGTGGTGATGAAGGCCTGCGCGGTGAAGCTGTCTGGCACGTGCGTGACATGGCTGGCGTCCAGCCCCAGTTGCTTGAGGCGGTGCAGGTAGGGCGTGCTGTCGTCGCCGATGGTGGCCATGATCAGCGGTTCGCCGCCCAGCAGCTTGAGGCTGTAGGCGATGTTGCCGGCGCAGCCGCCGAACTCGCGGCGCATGTCGGGCACCAGGAAGGCGACGTTGAGGATGTGGATCTGCTCGGGCAGGATGTGGTTCTTGAAGCGGTCGCCGAATACCATGATGGTGTCGTAGGCCATCGATCCGCAGATGAGTGTCTTCATGAATGCTTTCGGGTTCAGGGATAGAAAAGGTACAGCCGGTAGCCGCTGGCCGCCATCTCGCGCGGCTCGACGCCGACCGCCAGCACGATGTCGGCGTTGGGCGGCATGCCGTTGGCGATCGGCGTCGCCGGCGGCAGGTAGTCGGCCGGCGCCAGCACCTTGCGCGCGATGGCCTGGTCCGTCGTGTCGGTCAGCGTGAGTTCCAGGTGCGGGAACTGCTGGGCGAAGGGTGCCCGGTTCTTCAGCGTCGCCGCCAATGCCAGCCGGCCGGGGTGCGCGCTGTCGGGGTGCAGGTCGGAGGCCTCGATGCCGACCATGCCGACCTTGGTCGGCAGGCCGACTTCGCAGCCGGCTACCTGGCACAGGGCGACCAGGGCCGGTTTGGTCTGCGGCCACAGCACCGCCAGCTCGACGCGGAACGCCAGCAGTGCCTGCAGGCCCAGCGCGGCGAACGCCAAGAGGCTGCCGATCACCCACGGCCAGCGGCGCGGCGGGGGCGGCGGTTCAGGGAAGGTCTCGCTCCAGTCCGCCGCCTCGCTGTCATCCGTCGTGTCGGTATCCGGCGCTGCGGCGTCAAGCGCGGTCGCTTCCGGGGCGGCGGCGATTTCCGGCAGCAAAGCTTGCTGAGTGTCCGGCGGCAGCGCCGGGACTTGCTCGGGCACTTCGTCCGGCACTTCCGGCATCGGGCCGGGGTCCGGCTCGGAAGCCGGCTCAAGAGTTGGCGCTGGCGGGACGGCGAATTCGTCGGCCGCGGCTTCGGCATAGGCCGCGGATTCCTCTGCCGTATCGGGCGGCGAAGGCGCAAACTCGTCGTGCGCGGATTCGGCGGCGGGCGGTGCGACCAGCACCACCGTGGGTTCCTCGATCAGGCTGTCGAGGGCATTGAAGACGTGCTGGCATTCGCCGCAGCGCACGCGGCCGGAGCGCACCTTGAGCTGCTCCGCGGTGACGCGGAAGTGGGTTGCGCAGGCGGGGCAGCGCGTCAGCACTGCTGGCCCTCCAGCCGCACCCAGCCATCCAGTTCGGCGCCGACCTGCAGCGCAATCAGCGGCGCATAGGCGGCGATGACCTGATCGGCCTGGCTCGCCAGCACGCCGGATAGCGCGATGCGCCCGCCCGGCGCGAGGCGCCCGACCAGTAGCGGGGCCAGCACGCAGAGCGGGTTGGTGAGGATGTTGGCAACCACGATGTCGAAGCGTTCGTCGAGCTTTTCCCGCGAATGGCGCAGCGAGATCGTCACGCCATTGTTGGCGGCATTGTCGCGTGCGGCGATCAGGGCATTCTCGTCGATATCCACACCCAGCACCGATGCCGCGCCCAGTTTGGCCGCGGCGATGCCGAGGATGCCCGAGCCGCAGCCGTAGTCGAGCAGGCTCAGTTGAGCCTCTGGGCCGCCGCGCAGGGTTTCGCTCAGCCATTGCAGACAGAGGAAGGTGGTCGGGTGCGAGCCGGTGCCGAAGGCCAGGCCCGGGTCGAGGATCAGGTTGATTGCATCCGGATCGGGTGCGGCGTGCCACGAGGGCACGATCCACAGGCGGTCATTGACGCGAATCGGGTCGAACTGGACCTGGGTCAGGCGCACCCAGTCCTGTTCGGCGACGTCTTCCAGTTCGATCTCGGGCAGGTCGTCGATTCCGGCGGCGGCCGCGGCCGCCGCGATGCGGCCGATCAGGTCCTCGCCCGGAGCGAACAGCGCCACCACCCGGCTTTCAGTCCACAACGGCGTCGCGGGTCCGCTCCCCGTCGCGTCGGGTTCGCCGAACTGCGGTGTTTCCAACTCGGTTCCGGCCAGCGCGTCTTCGACGCTGACCGAAATCGCGCCGGCCGCCAGCAGCGCGTCGGACAGCGCATCCGCGTGCGCGGCGTCGGTTTCCAGGGCGACGCTGACCCACATGGCGCCTACTTGCCTTTGCTGGCTTCGCTGCGGGCGGCGAGCTTTTCTTCGAGGTAGTGGATGCTGGTGCCGCCCTTGATGAAACGCTCGTCCAGCATCAGGTCCTGGTGCAGCGGGATATTGGTCTTGATGCCGTCCACCATCATTTCCGAGAGCGCGATGCGCATGCGCTTGATGGCCTGTTCACGCGTGTCGCCGTAAGCAATCACTTTGCCTATCATCGAGTCGTAGTGGGGCGGTACGGTGTAGCCCGAGTAGGCATGGGAATCCACGCGGATGCCCGGGCCGCCGGGCGGATGCCAGTTGGTGATCTTGCCCGGCGAAGGCGTGCACTTGAAGGGGTCTTCGGCATTGATGCGGCACTCGACGGCATGACCGCGGATTTCGATGTCGCGCTGCTTGAACCAGAGTTTTTCGCCGGCGGCGATGCGGATCTGCGCCTGGACGATGTCGATGCCCGTGATCAGTTCGGTGACCGGGTGCTCGACCTGGACGCGGGTGTTCATCTCGATGAAATAGAACTCGCCGTTTTCGTAGAGGAATTCGAAGGTGCCGGCGCCGCGGTAGTTGATGCGGCGGCAGGCCTCGGCGCAACGGTCGCCGACGCGGGTCAGCACGCGGCGGTTGATGCCCGGCGCCGGCGCTTCCTCGATCACCTTCTGGTGCCGGCGCTGCATCGAGCAGTCGCGCTCGCCCAGATAGACCGAATTGCGATGCGCGTCGGAAAGCACCTGGATTTCCACGTGGCGCGGATTTTCGAGGAACTTCTCCATGTACACGGTCGGGTTGTTGAAGGCGGCGCCGGCTTCGCTGCGGGTCATATTGACCGCGTTGAGCAGCGCGGCCTCGGTATGCACCACGCGCATGCCGCGCCCGCCGCCTCCGCCGGCTGCCTTGATGATCACCGGGTAGCCGACGGCGCGGCCGATCTTGGTGATTTCCTTGGGGTCGTCGGGCAGGGCGCCTTCGGAACCGGGCACGCAGGGCACGCCGGCTTCGCGCATGGCGTTCTTGGCGCTGACCTTGTCGCCCATCAGGCGGATGGTTTCGGGCCGCGGGCCGATGAAGGCAAAGCCGGATTTCTCGACGCACTCGGCAAAGTCGGCGTTTTCGGAGAGGAAGCCGTAGCCGGGGTGGATCGCCTCGGCGTCGGTGACTTCGGCCGCGGAAATGATGGCGGGGATGTTGAGGTAGCTCTGGCTCGAAGGCGCCGGCCCGATGCAGACCGATTCGTCGGCGAGCTTGACGTACTTCGCCTCGGTGTCGGCTTCCGAATGCACGGCGACCGTGCGCACGCCAAGCTCGCGGCAGGCGCGCAGCACGCGCAGGGCGATTTCGCCGCGGTTGGCGATCAATACCTTACCGAACATGTTCAGCCGATCACGAACATCGGCTGGCCGTATTCGACGGCTTGGCCATTTTCGACCTGGATGGCCTTGATCACGCCGGATACGTCGGCTTCGATCTCGTTCATCAGTTTCATCGCCTCGATGACGCAGAGCGTGTCGCCCTCCTTCACCGTCTGGCCAACTTCGACGAAAGGCGCGGCATCCGGGCTGCTGGCCCGATAAAAGGTGCCCACCATCGGCGCCTTCATGACATGGCCCTCGGGCTGGGCCGGTGTGACGGCGGCAAGAGTTGGCGCTGGCGACACGGCGGACGGCACCATCGCTGCGCCCGCCGGCATGTGGATATTGGTGGCCGCGGGCGCCACGGTGAACTGCTTGGCAATGCGAATCTTTTCTTCGCCCTCACTGATTTCAAGCTCCGAAATACCGGAGTTCTGCACGAGATCGATCAGGGTCTTGAGTTTTCTCAGGTCCATGGGGACTCCCAAACAAGGATTTGCGGCCGCGGCCGCCGATTTCTAGATGATTCAGGCGGTGCGCAAGCGGGCCAGCGCGGCTTCCAGCGCCAGTTCGTAGCCTTGCGCGCCAAGACCGGAGATAACGCCGACGGCGATATCCGAAAAATACGAGTGACGGCGGAACGGCTCCCGCCCATGCACGTTCGACAGATGAACCTCGATGAAGGGAATTGCCACCGCCGCCAGGGCGTCGCGCAAGGCGACGCTGGTATGGGTGTAGCCGGCCGGGTTGATGATGATGAAGCGCACGCCCTGTTCGCGCGCCGACTGCACCCGGTCGATCAGTTCGCCCTCGTGATTGCTTTGAAAACTTTCCAGCCGGGCGCCGAAAGCGCGGGCGCGGGCCTCCATTGCCGTATGTATGCTGGCCAGCGTGGTGCGCCCGTAAATATCCGGTTCGCGGCTACCCAAGAGGTTCAGATTCGGCCCGTGGAGGACCAGAATTGCGCCCTGCGATTCGTCACCGGTGCCTGCTTTGCTGCGTTTTTGCTTCGTCATGGCCGCAAGTTTGCCGCAAATGCCTGCACTTTGTCCAGCTAGCGAGAAATCAGTTCAAGCAGTTGCCGCTCCAGATCCGCCTCCGCGAAGCGGCCCAGCTTGATCGCCGCGACCATTCCCTGGCGGTCGATCACCGCGGTGAAGGGCAGCGCCTGGCGCGCGTTGCCCAGTGCAACGCTGGAGTCGATCGCGCCCGCGTCACCGATCAGCAAGGGGTAGCTGACCGGGGTCTGCTTTTGAAATTCGCTGACCTTGTCTGCAGTATCGATGCTGATGCCGATAAATTGAACGCCTTTGGTGCCAAGTTGTTCCTGCAGGCGGGAGAACCCCGGCATTTCCTCGCGACAGGGTGGACACCAGGTCGCCCAGTAATTGACCACCAGAATCTTGCCGCGCCATTGTTCCATTGCCTGGGTCTTGCCGGCCGAGTCGGGCAGGTTCAAGCGAAAGATCGCCGTCGCCGGGGTGCCCAGCGACGAAATTTCCAAAGGGGGGATGCCCTTCAGACTAATAGCAGGTTGGCTGTCTTTGGATATGAGATAGCCGAAGATGGCCGAAGAAATGCCGGCCACAGCGATTGTGGCCCAGATGCGGCGGGAGTTCATGGGCCGGTTTCCCGCAACAAGTCGATCACCGCTTCGGCGCGCGCGCGCCGCCGACCCTGGCCGCCGTGATGTGCTTTCGGCTGCTGGCGCTCCGCGAGCGGCGGATAGATCGACAGCAGGACGGGGATGTCGTTCCACTCGATGGCCAGTTGCGAGTCCAGCCCCGGTTTGCGTCTGTCGATGACTTCGTAGGCGATGCCCTGGGACAGGAGCGCTATTTCGACATCCTTGCTGCTGTCGGCGAACAGTTCTATTTCTGCGGCGGAATAGCGGCCAGCCGTTCCATCCAGGGCGCCGCCCGTCAGGTAGGGGTTGAATTCGGCCAGCGCCTGCATCACTTCGAGTGCCGTGGCACGCAAATCGTGCACGCGCTCCCGCTGCTCGTTCTCCTGGTAGAGCGACTGCCAACTGCGCAACTCGGTCTCGATTTCCTCGTTGGTGGGCAGCGCATCGCCTTCCGCGGCACCGAGACTGCGCGCAGCCTTGCGTTTGGCGGTGCCGTAATCGGTGATGCCGTCTTCCGCCATCAGGCGCGCCGCGGCGCTGGCGATCGCGCGGCGCAATTGGCTGGATGCGGAGGGTGCTGGTTTGCGGCGCGGCATGGGGTGGCGGGTAGCGGAGGTTACAATCCTGAGACATTATTCCATGGAAAAGTGCCATGCACATTCACATCCTCGGTGTTTGCGGCACCTTCATGGGCGGCATCGCGCTGCTGGCACGCTCGGCCGGGCATCGGGTCACCGGTTGCGATGCCAATGTCTATCCACCGATGAGCACGCAATTGACCGAGCAGGGCATCGCCCTGACGGATGGCTATGATCCCGGGCAACTGGCGCTGAATCCGGACCTGTTCGTCGTCGGCAACAGCATTTCGCGCGGCAATCCGCTGCTGGAAGCGATCCTGGAGCGCAACCTGCCCTATGTCTCCGGGCCGCAGTGGCTGGCCGAAAACATATTGCACGGACGCTGGGTGCTGGGCGTGGCGGGTACGCATGGCAAAACCACCACGACGTCGATGCTGGCCTGGATACTCGAAGAGGCGGGCTTGAATCCCTCGTTTCTGGTCGGTGGTGTGCCGCAGGGCTTTGGCGTCTCGGCACGGCTGACCGATTCCCCATTCTTCGTCATCGAAGCCGACGAGTACGACACGGCGTTTTGCGACAAGCGTTCCAAATTCGTTCATTACCGCCCAAGGACCGCCGTACTGAATAACCTTGAGTTCGATCATGCAGACATCTTTACTGATCTTGCTGCTATCGAGACTCAATTCCATCATTTGGTACGTACTCTGCCCGGGAATGGACTGATTGTCGCCAACGCCGCGGAGCCGGCGCTCGATCGCGTGCTGGAACGCGGTTGCTGGACGCCGGTCGAGGTGTTCAACGGCGCTGCCGGCTGGCAGGCCATCGCCGTGAACGACGATGGCGGATTCGAGGTCAGCCTGCGCGGCGAGCGCGTGGGGCGTGTCGAACATTTCGCCCTGCCCGGCGATCACAATCGCGCCAATGCCCTGGCCGCCCTGGCGGCGGCCCGCCATGCGGGGGTGCCGGTGGCTGTCGGGCTGCGGGCGCTGGAAAGCTTCAAGGGCGTGCGGCGCCGGCTCGAGATGCGGGGTAGCGTCCGCGGCGTCACCGTTATCGATGACTTTGCACACCATCCAACGGCAATCCGCGTCACGCTTGAGGGCCTCCGTCAGCGCGTGGGCGCCGCCCGCATCCTTGCCGTGCTCGAGCCGCGCTCGAATACGATGAAACTGGGCACCATGAAGGCGCAGCTGCCGGCCAGCCTGAGCGGCGCCGAAGCCACTTACTGCTATGTCCGCAATCTGGGCTGGGACGCCGCCGAAGCCTTGGCGCCGCTGGGAGCAAAAGCCAGGGTATTCGACGATCTCGAGCAACTGGTCGTCGCCGTGGCGGCGGACGCGAAGGCAGGCGATCAGGTGCTGGTCATGAGCAACGGGGGGTTTGGCGGCGTTCACGAAAAGTTGCTGGCAGCCCTGGCGCGTTGAAACAGGGCAATTCCCGCACCGCGCTTTTCTGACTCAAAAAGCATCCGGCCTGCGTTCGGCCGTTGCGCGGCCCTGGCGCGTGTCGAAAGGGAGGCTTCAGTGGCGCATGCCGCCGCCCTTGTCGGCGTTGAGTGTGGCGGCCATGATTGGAGTCTCAGCCAAGCCAGGCCCGAATAATCACATATCGTGACGCCCGACTTTGACAAAAATCAAGAAAGCTGTGTTAACCTTCGCAATAGTTGAGTATTAAAGTAAAGTTTAACTACGCGAATTGAATGTCGGCAAGTCAGCGTTGCGCCACGGGCGCGATGAATACAAAGTGCTAGAAACGCCGCCATGACCAACGATGTCGGGCGAAGGCGAATTAGGGGGGAGCATGGCAATCAATAAATCCAAATCCTGTCGAGGGCGGGGTTCCGCACGTCTTGCCCGTGGCCTCACGGCCGGCGCGCTGGCCCTTGGCACCGAACTGGCGGTAGCGGCCTGGGAACTCAATCTGCAGCCTCCGGTCAGCGCCGGCGCCCGCCTTGCCTACGATTTGCACACCCTGGTGATGTGGCTGATCGTGGTGATCTTTGTCGGTGTGTTCGGCGTCCTCAGTTATTCGCTGTATGCCCATCGCAAGTCGAAGGGCCATAAGGCTGCCGATTTCCACGACAACACGACAGTCGAAATTCTCTGGACCGTGGTGCCCTTCATCATCCTGGTCCTGATCGCTATTCCCGCAAGCACGTCGCTGGTGGCAATGCGCGATACCTCGCAGCCGGACATGACGGTGAAAGCCACCGGTTATCAATGGAAATGGGGTTATGAATACCTGACCGGCGACGCCGCAGGCATCAAGTACATGAGTGTGCTGGCCACCACCCAGGATCAGATCAAGGGATTGGCGCCCAAGGGCGAGCACTACCTGCTGGAAGTCGACAAACCGCTGGTGGTTCCGGTGAACCAGAAGGTACGCATTCTCACGACTTCGGCCGATGTCATTCACAACTGGTCGGTGCCGGCATTTGCGGTGAAGACCGATGCCGTCCCGGGCTTCGTGCGCGACACCTGGTTCCGCGCCGAGAAGGAGGGCACCTACCGCGGCCAGTGTTCCGAACTGTGCGGCAAGGATCACGGCTTCATGCCGGTGGTGGTCGAGGTGGTTTCGGCGGAGAAATATGCCGCCTGGACGGCCGAGCAGAAGAAACTGATGGCTGCCGGAGCGGAAGATCTCAACAAGGTATGGACCCTTGCCGAGCAGCAGGCCCACGGCGAAAAGGTTTACACCACCAACTGCGCCGCTTGCCACCAGCCCACCGGGCAGGGCCTGCCGCCGGCCTTCCCGGCGCTCGACGGCTCGAAGATCGTCAAGGGACCGAAGGCGGGACATATCGGAATCGTGCTCCAGGGCAAGCCGGGTACCGCCATGGCGGCGTTCGGCGTCCAACTCAACGATAGCGATATCGCCGCCGTGGTCGCCTATGAGCGCAATGCCTGGAGCAACAAGTCCGGCGAAGTCATTCAACCGGCCGAAGTCAAGGCCCTGCGCGGCAAGTGATCGACCCGCGCGAGCCTACAGGAGAACAGCATGAACGCTAGCCACACCGCCCACCACGACGATCTCGGCCATCACGGCCACGCACCTACCGGCATCATGCGCTGGATCACCACCACCAACCATAAGGACATCGGCACGATGTACCTTTGGTTCAGCTTCATCATGTTCCTGGTCGGTGGCGCAATGTCGCTGGTGATCCGCGCCGAACTGATGCAGCCCGGCATCCAGTATGTGTCGCCCGAGTTCTATAACCAGATGCTCACGCTGCACGCGCTGATCATGGTATTCGGTGCGATCATGCCGGCCTTCGTCGGCTTCGCCAACTGGATGCTGCCGCTGATGCTGGGCGCTCCCGACATGGCCTTTGCCCGGATGAACAACTGGAGTTTCTGGCTGCTGCCGCCGGCGGCCATCCTGCTCACCGGATCCCTGTTCGTCCCGGGCGGCGCGGCCGGCACCGGCTGGACGCTGTATCCGCCCCTGTCGGTACAGATGGGCATCGGCATGGACATGGCGATTTTCGCCGTGCATATCCTCGGCATGTCGTCGATCATGGGTTCGATCAACATCATCACCACCATCCTCAACCTGCGCACGCCGGGCATGACCATGATGAAGATGCCGATGTTCGCCTGGACCTGGCTGGTAACGGCCTTCCTGCTGATCGCCTCGATGCCGATACTCGCCGGCGCCGTCACCATGTTGCTGACCGACCGCCATTTCGGCACCAGCTTTTTCAGCGCCGCCGGTGGCGGCGATCCGGTACTGTTTCAGCACATCTTCTGGTTTTTCGGCCACCCCGAGGTGTACATCATTGCGCTGCCGGCCTTCGGCGTCGTTTCGCACGTGATCCCGGCCTTCTCGCGCAAGCCGCTGTTCGGCTACGTCTCAATGGTCTATGCGATTGCGGCGATCGGCCTGATTTCCTTTTTTGTCTGGGCCCACCACATGTACGTCACCGGCATACCGCTGACGGGCCAGCTCTACTTCATGTACGCCACGCTGCTGATTGCGGTGCCGACCGGGGTCAAGGTGTTCAACTGGGTCACCACCATGTGGCGCGGCGCACTCTCCTTCGAGACGCCGATGCTGTTTGCGCTGGGCTTCCTGTTCTTGTTCACCATCGGCGGCCTGACCGGGCTGGTGCTGGCGATCACGGCGGTGGATATCCAGCTGCAGGATACCTATTACGTCGTTGCCCATTTCCATTACGTGATGGTTGCGGGAGCCCTGTTCTCCGCCTATGCTGGACTGTATTACTGGCTGCCGAAATGGACCGGTCACATGTACAACGAGTCGCTGGGCAAGCTGCATTTCTGGCTTTCCATCGTGTTTTTCAATGTGGCCTTTTTCCCACAGCACTTCCTCGGCCTCGCCGGCATGCCGCGCCGCATTCCCGACTATGCCCAGCAATTTACCGATTTCAACATGGTCTCGGGCATCGGCGCCTTCGGCTTCGGCATCAGCCAATTGCTGGTTCTGGTGGTGGTGTTCCAGACCATGAAGGGCGGCGCAAAGGCCGCAGCCAAGCCGTGGGACGGCGCGACCGGTCTGGAGTGGACGGTGCCTTCGCCAGCGCCGCACCACACCTTCGAGGATCCGCCGCCTTTCGACCAGGCCACGGCCCATGCCTGATCGCCTTGCCATGGAGCACAGCAAACTGACCCCGCGGCAGAGGCAAGGCAATCGGCGCATTGCGCTGGTCCTCGCCCTGTTCGCCTTCCTGGTGTTTGCGAGCTTCATCGCCCGCCAGTGGCTGGCGTCTTCCTGACCATCGGTTTATCGAGCGATGAGCCAAGTCCTCACTCCCGCGGGCACTCTGATCAAGGCGGCCAATCGCCGTCTGGCGGTGCGCCTGCTGGCCGTGATCGCCGGCAGTCTGCTGTTCGTCGCCATCCAGCCGGGGTTGTACAAGGCCTTTTGCGAGTGGACCGGCATCTACGACATCGATCGCGCCGACCAACTGGCGCACAGCCCGCTGGCCGGCCGTGCGGTGCGCCTCGAATTCGATGCCAACAGCTTCGACAACGGCTTGCGCTTCCGTCCGGAGCTCGCGACCTTGTCGGCGAAAACCGGCAACGTCGTGCATGTGACTTACCGCGTCGAGAATACCCGCGATACCGTCGTCATTGGCCAGGCGGTTCCCAGCTACAGTCCGCAGCATGCGGGCGGCTACGTAAAAAAACTCGATTGCTTCTGTTTCAAGCAGCAGACCTTCGCCCCGCATGAGGTGCGCGAACTGCCGGTGGTCTTCGTGCTCGATCCGGAACTGCCGGCCGATGTCACGACCGTGACGCTGTCTTATACCTTCTTCGAGGTTCCGGAAGGATCGGTACAGGGCAAACCCGTCAATTCGAAATCCGCGCCATGAATAAGCCGATCGCCACCTCGCCCGGACTGCTGCGCACCCTGCGTACGGTGGCTTCGGCCATGTTCGGGGTGCGTGGCAGAAAGCGCCACGACGACGATGCGGCTGCCTTGTCGCCTTTGCTGGTGGCCGTCGTCGCATTGATTTTCATGGCCGTGTTTGTCGGGGTTCTGGTCACCCTGGCCACGGCCATTGTCGGCAAATAGCAAGATCGTGTATCGCAAAGTGTTGAACAGCATCAACCGCTAAAACGAATTTCCAGGAGGCCGCCATGAGTCACGCTGCAGGAAGCAACCGCTACTACGTTCCGGAGCCATCGATCTGGCCCCTGGTGGGCTCGGGAGCCCTGCTGCTGCTCGCCTTCGGGGCCGTGCTCAGCATGAATTCGATTGCCAACGGCGGCCTGCTGCTGCTGGCTGGTTTCGCGGTGTTGCTGATCATGCTCTTCGGCTGGTTCGGGCGGGTCATCGGCGAGTCCGAGGGCGGCCAATACAACATCCAGGTGGACCGCTCCTTCCGCTGGGCGATGTCGTGGTTCATTTTTTCCGAGGTTATGTTCTTCGCTGCATTCTTCGGCGCCCTGTTTTACGTCCGCGTGCTGGCTGTTCCCGAACTCGGCAGCCCTGGCCAGGCCCTGCTCTGGGACGGTTTCGTCGGCCAGTGGCCGACCGCGGGACCCGCTGCCAAGGACAGCTTCACGCCGATGCACGCATGGGGCCTGCCGGCCATCAATACCGCCTTGCTGCTGAGTTCCGGAGTGACCATCACCTGGGCGCACTGGGGCCTGATCGCCGGCAAGCGCAGCCAACTGATTCTGGGCCTGGCCCTTACGGTATTGCTCGGCGTGACCTTCCTCGGCGTGCAAATGTATGAGTATGGCGAAGCCTATTCCCACCTCAACCTGAAGCTGACCACCGGGGTTTATGGTTCCACCTTCTTCATGCTGACTGGATTCCACGGTTTCCATGTCACGCTCGGCGCGACCATGCTGGCCGTGATTCTGGTGCGCTCGATCAAGGGTCACTTCACGGCCGAGCGTCATTTCGCATTCGAGGCGGTGGCCTGGTACTGGCACTTCGTCGACGTGGTCTGGCTGGGCTTGTTTGTCGTCGTCTATTGGCTCTGAGGATCCGCCCTACCGGGCCGCAACGGGCGGTGTCCGCTGTTGGCTGGGATATCCCCCGTCTGGTCCAGGCTGGCTATAGATGCCCGCTGATCCAGCCGAAGTAGTGGCCGCCGATCAGCACCAGAAACAGCAGCACGGACAGGGCGACGCGCAGGGTCAGCGCCTTGACCGCCCGGTCCGCATTCTGCCCACTGTCGCGATATACGAACAACAAGGCGCTAGCCAGACTGACCACGATGGCAATTAGCAGTGCAATGACAATGAAGCGCATGGGTGGAACGCGGATATGTACAGTATCGCTAAGATACCAGTTCGCGGTCTAGCCGTGCAGCGTCCTTTCCGGGCCCTGTTGCAGCGCGCGGCGATCAGCTTGGTCCTGGTCGGTGTCTGCCTGGGCATGGCCTGGCTGCAGTTGTGGCGTGCCGAGACCCGCGGCGGTAATTTCGAGCGTCAGCAAGCCGGCGCCGGCGCCGCCCCGATCGCTCTTGGTGCCGACCAGCGCGATGCCGAGTTTCTGCAATGGCGTCCGGTCACGGTGCGAGGTCGTTGGCTCGCGGAACGGACCCTGTTTCTCGACAACAAAATCCATCGCCAGCGTGTCGGCTACCATGTATTGACGCCCTTGCAGCTTGATGGATCGCGTGCCGTGGTGCTGGTCAATCGCGGCTGGGTGCAGGCACCCCGCTTGCGCAGCGAGATACCGCCGATCGCCACGGAGCCCGGTTCCGTCGAAATCAGCGGCATTGCGCGCAAGTTCGAGTCGAAGTTTTTCGAGTTCGGCCATCCGCAGCCCGCAGGCCAGGTCTGGCAACACGTGCGCGAGGCGGACTATCGCCAACGCAGCGGACTGGATGTATTGCCGGTCATCGTTCTGCAATCGAATGCCGCGGCCGACGGCCTGATCCGCGACTGGAGCGAACTTCAAGGACCCGGCAACCCGGCGCCGCGCCACTATGCTTACGCCATCATGTGGCTTATTTTTGCGCTGATGGCAGCCGGCTATGGTCTGTTGGCATGGAAGCGTGCCTGAAGCCGGTTATCGATGCCCGCCATGCCCCCTTCCGCTCTCGCTGCCATGAATGATCCCAGCCCAGCCACCCCAATCCGCCGCTCCGGCCGCTGGGCATTGATTGCCATCGCCCTGGTCTGCGTCCTGCCTTTGCTGGCGGCCCTGTATTTCAGGTTCCTAGCGCCCCCCGACACAAGCACGCTGGCCGGCCAGGCGCTCACGCCCGCACCATTTCCCTATGCCGACGTGCGACGCATGGACGGTCAGCCGCTGGCCCATCCCGAAGTCGCCGAGCGCTGGATGGTGGTGCACGCCGGCTCGGGGCTCTGCGATTCGAGCTGTCGCGCTGCGCTCTATCTGACGCGCCAGGCGCGCACTGCCCAGGGCCGCAGCATGGAGCGCATCCAGCGCGTCTGGATCATTGCCGACGCCACCCGACCGGCCGCCGATTTGCTCGCCTTGCACCCGGATTTGCTGTTGCTCGAACCGGTTGATGGCCGGGCGATCGAGGCATTCGCGGCCGCAGGGGCAATCCATCTGGTCGACCGGCGCGGCTTCGTGGTGTTTCGTTACGCGCCCACTGTCGACCCGAAGGCGTTCATTCACGAGCTGGGCAAGCTGGTCAAGTTCTAGCCGTGTCGCCAGCACCAACTTTCCTGCGCGAGCCGCATTCTTCCCCATCCGCGGCGGCCCCGGATGGAGAAGTTTTCTCCGCCGCGGATGACGCCGCAAGCGGCAGCAGATCCGCCGTGCACCCTGCAGCATTGGCCGTGCCCTTATTGCTTTGCAGCCTTTGGCTGCGTGCTAGACTGGCATTTCGATTTCGGGTTCAATCGTTCATCTTTCAAGCATGAAAACCACAGCCCTCATCCTGCAATCCGGCACCTACCGACTGCGTCAGTATTTTCAGTTGACGAAACCGCGCGTGGTATCGCTGATCGTCTTTTGCGCGGTGATCGGCATGTTCCTCGCGGTGCCAGGCATGGTGCCGTGGCGCATCCTGCTCGCCGGCACCGCGGGTATTGCCCTGGTGGCCGGCGCGGCGGCGGCGGCAAACTGCCTGATCGAACAGAAGATCGATGCGCTGATGGCGCGCACCCGCGGCCGGCCCCTGCCGCAGGGCGAAGTCAATTCGCTGGAGACGGTGCTGTTCTCGGGCCTGATCGGCGGCACCGGGCTGTTCCTGCTCTACGCCTGGGTCAATCCCTACACCATGTGGCTGACCTTTGCCACCTTCGTCGGCTACGCGGTGATCTACACCATCTTCCTCAAGCCCAACACCTCGCAGAACATCGTCATCGGCGGCGCCTCCGGCGCCATGCCGCCGGTGCTCGGTTGGGCGGCCGTGACCGGCGACGCGCCGGGCGAGGCCTGGCTGCTGTTCCTGATCATCTTCGTGTGGACGCCGCCGCACTTCTGGTCGCTGGCGCTGTACCGCACCAAGGAATACGCCGCCGCCGGCCTGCCCATGCTGCCGGTGACGCATGGCGCCGAGTACACCCGCCGCCATGTCTTTCTCTACACCGTCGGCCTCACGCTGGTCACCCTCGTGCCCTATGTCATAGGTATGTCCGGTGGGTTCTACCTGACTTCCGCCGTGCTGCTCGACACCATCTTCCTGGGCTACGCCTGGCTGATCTGGCGCGACTATTCGGACGCCGTGGCGCGCATCACCTTCCGCTGGTCGATTCTCTACTTGGCGCTGCTGTTCGCGGCGCTGCTGATCGACCACTACCTGCTGGTCTGAGTGCGACCCCCCACAAGCTGCGTGCGCATCCTGCTGTTGTGCCTTGCGCTGCTGCTCAGCGCCTGCAGTCCGCCGGCGCAGTTCAACGCCACAGAACTGCGCGGCATCGACTGGGGCAAGGATTTCGCGCTCACCGACCACCAAGGCAAGCCGCGCCGCCTGGGCGATTTCCAAGGCCAGGCGGTGGTCCTGTTCTTTGGCTACACGCAATGTCCGGATGTCTGCCCGACGACCATGGGTAATATGCGCGAATTGATGACCGCGCTGGGACCCGACGCGGAACGGGTGCAGGTGTTGTTCGTCACGATCGATCCCGAGCGCGATACAGCGCAACTCCTGGCGCAATACGTGCCGGCATTCCATCCGTCATTTCTCGGCCTGTTCGGCAATGCGGCGGCGACGGCGGCAGTCGCGAAGGAGTTCAAGATCTTCTATCACAAGCAGCCGGGAACGACGCCCTCGACCTATTCGATGGATCACACGGCCGGCAGCTATGTCTTCGACCCGCGCGGGCGGCTGCGACTCTATCTGCGCCATGGCGAAACACCGCAGCACATGGCGCAGGATCTCAAACGGCTATTGGCCGGAGAGTAGCAAGTCCGCGGCAAAAACTATGGGCAGCCGCGTTGCCGTGGCTGCCCATTCTTTGCGGCTTTGGGTTACTCAGGCCGCCAGGCTGCTTTTCATCTTCTGCATCGCCTTGACCTCGATCTGGCGGATGCGCTCCGCCGATACGCCGTACTCGGCCGCCAGTTCATGCAGCGTCGCCGCTTCCTCGCCATCCGCCACCAGCCAGCGCCGCTGGACGATGGTGCGGCTGCGTGGATCGAGACTGGCCAAGGCGGAACGCAGGCCTTCGTCCTGCAAGCGGTCGTACTCCTTGCGTTCCAGGATCGCCGAAGGCTCGATGCTGCGGTCCGCGGCCAGATAGGCGATGGGAGCGTAGCTATCCTCGTCGTCATCGGAAACGGGTTCGAGCGAAATGTCGGCACCGGTCAGGCGGGTTTCCATTTCGATGACTTCTGCCGGCTTGACGCCGAGTTGCTTTGCCACGGCGGCGACTTCTTCGGCGCCCAGCGTGTTGAAGCCCTGCGGCGAATCCACGTCCTGCGCCAGCGAGGCCTTGATGCTGCGCAGATTGAAGAACAGCTTGCGCTGTGCCTTGGTCGTGGCGATCTTGACCAGCCGCCAGTTCTTCAGGATGTATTCGTGGATCTCGGCCTTGATCCAGTGCATGGCGAACGAAACGAGTCGCACGCCGCGATCCGGATCGAAGCGTTTTACAGCCTTCATCAAGCCGATGTTGCCTTCCTGAATCAGGTCGGCATGCGGCAAGCCGTAACCCAAGTAACCGCGCGCAATGGCAATCACCAAGCGCAGATGAGAGGTTACCAATTGCCGCGCCGCATCCAGATCGCCGTCGTGGCGAAAGCGGCGGGCAAGGGACTGCTCCTCGGCCTCACTGAGCATCGGGACGCGATTCGCGGCGGATATGAACGCCTCGATACTGCCGCTGGCGGCGAGCATGGGGAAACGCTCAAAAGATACGGTATGACTCACGGGACGACCTCCTTGAGGACAATATTAGCACTCTTGAATTGAGAGTGCCAATATCTGGAGAAGTTCCCGATGGATATAGTCGGGAATTGTCGGCCTGACCTGTTTACAGGCAGGCATCCCCGGGAGTTTCGCCCAAGGAAGCGACGAGGCCATCAGGCTTTCGGCGGCGCTCCCGGGGGGCGCTTCGGCTTCTTGAAAAAGCGCTTGGAGGGCTTGGCGCCGGGCGTCGGATCCTGCCGCCTTGCCTGCTCGGGACGGCGTCCCTGTCCCTGCCCTTGTCCTTGTCCCGGACGTCGTCCCGGCTCTGCTGGCGCTCCCTGAATACGGTTCCCGGGGGCCAGGCAGATCTCCAACTCGATGATCTCGTCCCAAATTGCATCGGTACGCTGGTGGTCGGGAATCGCCAGCAACTCGCGCAGGCGGCGACGCGGGTCTTGAGGCTGCGGCTCGTTGCGCACAGGCTCTGCCTGCAGCTGCTCGCTTTGCGCGGGTTCGACGGGAGCCTGCTCGATCGGTTGGTCTTCGTTCATTTGCATATTATCGCCCGAATAATCTGTTCCGTTCCAGTGTTACCCATTGCGGCGCGGAAGCTGTAGGTTTTTTCCAAAGCCTTTCGGCATGTTGCTCGGACCGATGCGGCAACACCCTCGCATCGGCAATCATCGGTGGGCCGGTCGCTGCGCTCACCTGGCTTGCGAATCCGGATTCGTCCGCTCAGTTCATGTGCGTGTCGCAATCCAGCGGCGGCGACGCGATGAATTGGGCCATTTGTGTCGAACTGCCGCGCAGGGGATCGACGGGCCCAATATCGCTGAAACTGACGGCATAGCCGTGGCGGGCTGCAACGCCCCGCGCCCATTGCTGAAATCTGGCACGCTTCCATTCGAAGCGATGGCCGCGGTGCCGAAACTGACCGGGCACCATGCCATGCAGCGCATTGTATTCCTCGTTGGGCGTGGTGACCAGAACGGTGGCAGGGCGCATGCCGGCAAACACCGCATGTTCGACCTTCGACAGGCGGCGGGGATCGATGTGTTCGATGGTTTCGACCAGGGTCGCGGCATCGAAGCCGGCGAGTTCCCGATCTGCTTCCTCGAACGAGCCGTGACGCAGTTCCACGCCACCGGCATGATCGGGCCGGTCCAGGCCGAGCGCGAGCCGCGCCGCGGCGAGCGCGTCGGCATCGATGTCGATGCCGACGATATGGCTGAACTGCGGATGCGCCGCCAGTCGCTGCAGCAATTCGCCGGGACCGCAACCGAGATCCAGGACGCGGCTTGCGCCTCTGTCCAGAAGGTGGCGCACCACGGTATCCAGACGCTCCTGGTGCAATTCGCTGGGCATGGATTAGTTGACCTTCCTGCGCATCATTTTCCCGGCTTCAGTACTGCTGCATATGCTGTCGCATGGAGATCATCGCCCCCAGCCAGCCGAGGCTGGCGGCGAAGCCCAGCAGCAGCGCGGAGTCGCGCGCACCAAGCGTTTGCAGCGCCAGCGTGAATTCGTACAGCCTTGCCAGTTCGGCCAGGGGAGCACGCAGCCACAGCGCGGCGGCAGCGACCAGCAACCAGGCAAGCACACCGCCCCCCAGTCCGAGAAGGACCCCGAAGTAGAGAAAGGGGCGCTGGATGTATCCATTCGTGGCGCCGAGCAGTCGGCTGACCTCGATCTCGCTGCGCTGAGTGAGCACTTGCGTGCGGATTATGCCGAAGCTGATGGCGATCAGGCCCGTGCCCAGCAAAGCGGCCAGCAGCATCACCGTGGTGCGGCCAAGTTTCAGCAGGGCATCGAGCCGGCGTACCCAGGCCGAGTCGAGTTGCACATGTTCGATCTTGGGCCATTGGCGGAACTCGACGGCGAGTTGCTCCATCGCCACAAGGCTTTCGTCCGCGACGCTGAGCACGAAGGCATCGGGAAAGGGGTTTGCCGGCAGGGCTTCGATCACTTCGCGAAGACCCGGGCCGGATTTCATGCGCGCAAGGGTCTCCTCGCGCGGCACGAACAGCACCTGCTTGACCTCGGCATGGCGGCCCAGGCGCTCGCCGATTTCGGTCGCCGCCCGGCGTTCGGCGTTGGCCGCCATGAAGACGGAAATCTGCGGCACGGCTGAAGTCGTGCCGCTCAGGTGCAGGGCATTGGCGAGCAGCATCTGGCCCCCGGCCGGCAAGGCCAGGGCGATCCCGATCGCCAGCAGCGAGAGCAGGCCATTGACCGGCGCGGCGGCCAGTCGGTGCAACGCGAGCCGGGCCGCATCCTGGTGCTGGCTCAGCCAGACCCTCATGACAGCAAGCTACCGTGATCGAGCTGCAGGCGCCGCGCTGCGGGAAACAGCTCGGTGGCATAAGTCGCGATCATTACCGTGACGCCGACGTGGTGGAACTCATGAAAGATGCGCGCCACGTCCGCGGCGGTTTGCGCATCGAGATGGGCCGTGGGTTCATCGGCGAGCAGCAGGCTCGGCCGGTTGACCACGGCGCGGGCGATCGCCAGGCGCTGCTGTTCGCCGCCGGAAAGCATGACCGGCATGGCCTTCTCGCGGCTGGACAGACCCACCTTGTCCAGCGCGGCGCGCACGCGCTGCGCGGCGTCCCGGCGCGGGAAACCGACGATCGACAGCGGCAGCATGACGTTGTCGAACACCGTCCGGTCGAACAGCAGCTTCTGATCCTGGAACACCATGCCGATGCGCCGGCGCAGGAAGGGCAGGGCCGCACGCGGTAGCGCGGCGAGATTCTGCCCACCGATCAGGAGCGCGCCGCCGCTGGGTTTTTCGATTCCCGCAATGAGTTTGAGCAGGGTGGATTTGCCTGCGCCGGAGTGGCCGCAGACCAGCGCCATTTCGTGTTCCGTCACTTCGCAGCTGACATCCGACAGCGCATCGAGGCCGGGCGGATAGCGCTTGGAAACACGCTCGAAGCGGATCACTAGGCGGGTCCCAGCAATGCCTCGACAAATTCGCCGGCGCGAAAGGTCTGCAGGTCGTCGATGCCCTCGCCGACGCCGATGAAACGCACCGGCTTCGGGCACTGGCGGGCGATCGCGGCGAGCACGCCGCCCTTGGCGGTGCCATCGAGCTTGGTGATGACCAGTCCGGTGACGCCGATCGCCTTGTCGAAGGCCTTGACCTGCTGCACGGCGTTCTGGCCGATGTTGGCATCGAGCACGAGCAGCACCTCGTGCGGACCCGTGTCGTGGGCCTTCTGGATCACGCGGCGCACCTTGGCGATTTCTTCCATCAGGTGCAGTTGCGTCGGCAGGCGTCCGGCGGTGTCGGCCAGCACCACGTCGATCTTGCGCGCGCGCGCAGCGCTGATCGCGTCGAACACCACGGCGGCCGGATCGCCGCCTTCCTGGGCGATGACGGTGACGCCGTTTCTCTCGCCCCATTCCGTCAGCTGCTCGCGGGCGGCGGCGCGGAAGGTGTCGCCGGCGGCCAGCAGCACGCTCTTGCCCAGGCTCTGGAAGTGCTTGGCCAGCTTGCCGATCGAGGTGGTCTTGCCGGCGCCATTGACGCCGGCGATCATGATCACAAAGGGCTGATGGCCATCGGCCGCCAGCGGTTGCTCCAGCGGCGCGAGCAGGGTTTGCAGCCCTTGCGCCAGCGCGGCGCGCAACTGGCTGGGGGTTTCCAGCTTGTCGCGCTTGACGCTGGCCTTGAGTTCGGCGAGCAGCCAGTGCGTCGCCTCGACGCCGCAATCGGCCATCAGCAGCGTGCTCTCCAGATCTTCGAGCAGTTCATCGTCGATCTTCGCCCGGCTGAAGAGCTCGCCGAGCGGCGTGTTGAGGGTGGCGCGGGTGCGGGAAAGTCCGGCCTTGAGGCGTTCGCCCCACGAGGCGCGGGGCGCCGGGGGCGCTTCGGCGGCGGGGTGGTCCTTCGTCTTTAGGAAACCAAACATGCGGAATGCGGTCGGAGGCTGGAGCCGCGCTAAGATGCGCGACTGTGATTTTAACAGAAGCCCCGTTCAGCTCCGGCATCAAGCCCGCCACTGCAGGCACGAGCTACCTCTGAAACTCCATCGCGCCGATCGCCATTGACCTGACATGAAACCACTGCTTGCCCCGCTTGTCCTGCTGGCATTCGCCGTAGCGCCAGCGCCAACTCTTGCCAACCCCTTCGAAACCCGACTGGCCAACGGTCTGCGCGTCATCGTCAAGGAAGACCCGCGCGCGCCGACTGCCGTGCATATGGTCTGGTACCGCGCCGGCAGCATGGACGAAAAGGACGGCACCTCGGGCGTCGCCCACGCGCTGGAGCACCTGATGTTCAAGGGCACCCGGAATCTGAAGTCCGGCGAGTTCAACAAGCGCGTGGCCGAAGCCGGCGGCCGCGACAACGCCTTCACCAGCCGCGACTACACCGCCTATTTCCAGATCGTGCCGAAGGGCGCGCTGCCGGAGATGATGAAACTCGAAGCCGACCGCATGGCCAACCTGACCCTCGACGCCAAGGAATTCGCCGCCGAGATCAAGGTGGTCATGGAAGAGCGGCGGCTGCGTACCGACGACAATCCGCAGGCCCGGGTGTATGAGACGCTGAACTCGACCATCTTCCAGGCACATCCCTATCGGCGTCCGATCATCGGCTGGATGGATGACCTCGAACACATGACCTGGCAGGACGCACGCGACTGGTATCGCACTTGGTATGCGCCGAACAATGCCTATGTCGTGGTGGCGGGCGACGTCGATCACCGCGAGGTGTTCCGTCTGGCGCGGAAGTACTACGGCGCGAACAAGGCGAAGCCGCTGCCGGAACGCAAACCGCAGAACGAACCGCAACAGGCCGGCATCCGCCGGGTAAACGTCAAGGCGCCGGCCAAGCTGCCCTACATTGCCATGTCCTGGAAGACGCCCAAGCTACGCGACGTGCAGAAGGACCGCGACCCGTATGCGCTCGAGGTGCTGGCGGCGGTGCTCGACGGCCACGATGCCTCGCGTTTCGCGAAGAATCTGGTGCGCGGCAGCAAGATCGCCCAGTCGGCTGGCGCCGGCTATGACGGCACGCTGCGCGGTGAGGCCACCTTCACCCTGGACGGCCAGCCGGCGGAGGGCAAGACCATCGCCGAACTGGAAGCAGCGTTGCGCGCCGAGATCAAGCGCGTCCAGGACGAAGGCGTGTCGGCCGAGGAACTGGCGCGGGTCAAGACCCAGTCGATCGCGGCGCAGATCTACAAGCGCGATTCGCTGATGGCGCAGGCCATGGAAATCGGCGGCCTCGAAGCGGCGGGAGTGTCCTGGCGCGACATCGACGTCCTGCTGGAGAAGCTGAAAAGCGTCAGCGCGGAAGAAGTGCAGGCGGTGGCGAAGAAATATTTTTCGGACGATACACTGAGCATCGCGGTACTCGATCCGCAACCCCTCGAAAATGACAAACACAACAAACCCTCCGGGGCAGTGAGGCACTGATGCGTATCCTGATATTCGTTCTGCTGTCGTTCCTGACCTCGTCCTTCGCCCTGGCGGGCGTCAAGATCGAACACTGGACCGTGCCCTCGGGGGCCAAGGTGTATTTCATCGAGACTCGCGTCCTGCCCATCCTCGACGTCCAGATCGACTTCGCCGCTGGCGGCGCCTTCGTTCCCGCCGCCAAGGCGGGCCTTGCCGGCTTGACCCGCGGCCTGCTCGAAGCGGGCGCCGCCGATCTGGATGAAGAGAGGATCTCGGGGCGTCTGGTCGACCTCGGCGCGCGGCTCGGCGGCGGGGCCGACAGCGACCGCGCCAGCGTCAGACTGCGCACGCTGTCGACCCAGGCCGAACGCGACGCCGCGCTGGAACTGATGCGCACCGTGCTGTCAGCGCCAACTTTTCCGCAAGCCGTGCTGGAGCGCGAAAAGGGCCGCAGCATCGCCGCCATCCGCGAAGCCGAAACGCGTCCCGACGCCATTGCCGGCAAGCGCTTCGCCGCGGCCATCTATCCCGATCATCCCTACGGCGTCAGCCCGACGGTCGACAGCGTGAGCGCCATCACGCGTGACGACCTGGTCGCCTTTCATCGCCAGCATTACGGCGCCCAGGGCGCCGTGGTTTCGATCATCGGCGACGTGTCGCGCGCCGAAGCCGAGGCGATCGTCCAGCGTCTGACCGAGGCCCTGCCGCCGGGCGGCGGCGACCTCGTGCCGCCGGCGGTAAAGAAGCCGCTGCGGCAGACGATCAAGATTCCCCATCCCGCGGCGCAAAGCCATGTGCATGTCGGCCTGCCGGCGATCAGCCGCAGCGATCCCGACTATTTCCCGCTGCTGGTGGGCAACTACACGCTCGGCGGCGGCGGCTTCGTTTCGCGCCTGATGCAGGAAGTCCGCGAAAAGCGCGGCTACGCCTACAGCGTGTATTCCTACTTCGCCCCGCGCAAGCTCGAAGGCCCGTTCGAGATCGGCCTGCAGACCCGGCGCGACCAGGTCGATGCGGCGCTCAAGGTGGTCGATGAGGTTCTCACCGGCTACATGGCCAAGGGTCCGACGCCGCGAGAGCTGGCCGCCGCGAAGAAGAACATGGTCGATGGCCTGGCGTTGCGCATGGACAGCAATGCCAAGCTGCTCGGCTATCTGTCGGCGATCGGCTTCTACGGCCTGCCGCTGACTTATCTCGATGATTTTCCGGCCAGGGTCAAGGCCGTGACCATCGAGCAGGTCAAGGCCGCCTTTGCCCGCCATGTGAAGCCGGAAAATCTGGTTACCGTGGTCGTCGCCGCCGATTGAGCCGCTGAGTCTTGAGCCGCATCCGCATCACCGGCGGCGAGTGGCGCAGCCGCCTGATCCAGGTGACCGATGCGCCCGGGCTGCGGCCGACGCCGGACCGCGTGCGCGAGACCCTGTTCAACTGGCTGGGGCAGGACCTCAGCGGGCTTTGCTGCCTCGACCTCTTCGCCGGCAGCGGAATTCTCGGTTTCGAGGCGGCCTCGCGCGGCGCGGACTACGTCGCCCTGGTGGAGCGCGCGCGGCCGGCCTTCGCGGCGCTGAAAAAGCACGCCGAGGGCTTCGCCTGCCCGCGATTGGAACTGTTTTGCTGCGATGCGCTAAAATTCGCCCCCCCATCGGGTCGGCGCTTCGATTTGCTGTTTCTTGATCCACCTTATGGTCAGGGTTGGCTGGCCCGCGTAGAGTCGCGGCTGGACGCTCTGGCCGCGCCGCGAGCCAGGCTGTACGCAGAGGCCGAGATGCCTCTGGAGAAGTTGGGGCGCTGGACGGTGACGAAGCAGGGGCGGGCCGGCCAGGTTTTCTTTCACCTGCTGGAGCAGGCATGAGCAAGAGCATTGCGGTTTATCCGGGGACCTTCGATCCCCTGACCAGCGGCCACGAGGACCTCGTGAGACGGGCGGCCAGCCTGTTCGAGCGGGTCATCATCGGTGTGGCCGAAAGCCGCAGCAAGCGCCCCTTGTTTTCGCTCGACGAGCGGGTCGATATCGCGCGCGAGGTGCTGACCGGCTACAGCAATGTCGAAATCCATGGTTTCGATTGCCTGCTCATGGATTTCATGCGCCAGCACGGCGCCAGCGTGATCATGCGCGGACTGCGCGCCGTGTCCGACTTTGAATACGAATTTCAGATGGCGGGCATGAACCGCAACCTGTATCCCGATGTCGAAACAGTATTCCTCACCCCCTCGGACCAGTACATGTTCGTGTCGGCGACGATAGTGCGCGAAATCGCATCGCTGGGCGGCGACGTTTCCAAATTCGTTCCGCCGCTGGTGCAGCAACGACTGATTGAAAAGATTCAGCAAAGCCATTGAAGTTTAGAGAGAAGCCAAAGGAAAAACCATGTCCCTGATGATCACCGATGAATGCATCAACTGCGACGTATGCGAGCCCGAGTGCCCGAACAACGCCATTTCGCAGGGTGATGAGATTTACATCATCGATCCCGCCAAGTGTACCGAGTGCGTCGGCCACTTCGACACGCCGCAGTGCCGCGAAGTTTGCCCGGTAGACTGCATTCCGGACGACCCGAATCACGTCGAAACCAAAGATCAGCTGATGGCGAAGTTTCTTGCGCTGACCGCCAAGTAAGGCGCTAACGCTGGCAGCGCGCGCAGAAGAAGCTTGCGCGCTGCCCCTGGCGCAATTCCCTGATCGGGCGGCCACAGATGCGGCAGGGTTCGCCGCTGCGGCCATAAACAAAATACTGCTGCTGGAAATAGCCCGAGCTGCCATCGGAATGGATGAAGTCGCGCAGGCTGCTGCCACCGGCGTCGATGGCGGCGGTCAGGGTCGTCTTGATCGCCGGCACCAGGCGTTCCAGGCGCTTGAGGGAAATCCGGCCGGCTGCCGTGCGCGGGTCGATGCCGGCGCGATACAGGCTCTCCGAGGCGTAGATGTTGCCGATGCCGACCACGCGATGGCTGTCCATCAGGGTCGGCTTGATCGCCGCCGCAAGACCGGCGTACTCGTTCTTGAGCCAGGCGGCGGTGAATTCTTCCGCCAGCGGCTCGATGCCGAGCACCGCCAGCAGCGGATGCGCCCATGGATCCTGGGCCAGCCAGAGAATGGCGCCGAAGCGCCGCGGATCCCTCAGGCGCAAGGCAAGCTTGCTGCCCCCGATGCTGAATACCAGGTCGAAATGATCGTGCTTTTCGGCCGGCAGGCTGGCCGGCACCAGGCGCAGGCTGCCCGACATGCCGAGATGGAGCAGCAGGTGTCCGTTGCCGAAATCCAGCAGCAGATATTTGCCGCGACGGCTTACCGATTCCAGATACCGGCCACCGAGCGTGCGGTCAAGCTGAGTCGGCAGCGGATAGCGCAGCGCCGGAACGCGCGCGGTCACGGCTGCGACGCGCTTGCCGACCAGCACCGGCGCTATGCCGCGACGGGTGACTTCGACCTCGGGCAGTTCAGGCATGCCGGGCCGCGCACGAAACTACTGGCGAAACTGCTAACATCACCGCATTGTATGTGACGGTAGTGTTCGACAGCAGTGTTCCCCTCAGGTGCCGCGCTCATGAAGTTCCGTTCCCCTGTCCTGGCGCTTTCGCTCGCACTGGTGAGCACGTGCGCATGGACGCAGACGCCCGCGCCCGCCGCCAGCGTACCAGCGCCCGAGAAGCAAGAAGACCGTCTGCCGAAGCAGGCACTGACCGGGCAGATCCTCTACCAGTTCCTCCTCGGCGAAATCGCCGCGCAGCGAGGCCAGTTCGGACTTTCGGCCGGTGTCTATCTCGAACTGGCGAAGAGCACCCGCGATCCGCGCGTGGTGCGCCGGGCCGCCGAGATCGCCTTTCATGCGCGTCAGTACGACGTGGCGCTGGAGGCCACGCAACTGTGGCTGAGCCTGGAGCCCGAGTCGCAACAGGCAAAGCAGATGCAGGCGACGCTGTTGCTGGCCAACGGCCGCATCGATGAATTGGCCGGCAACCTGGCCCGCGATCTGGCGGCGGAAGCCCCGAACATCGGCGATGCGCTGATCCGCATGATGCGCGCCTTCGCCCGCTATCCGGACAAACCGGCCGTGCAGCGCTTGTTTGACCAGCTTACCGAGCCGTATCCCGCGCTGCCCGAAGCCCGTTTGATCCGCGCCCAGGTGGCCGCGGCGGCGGGGAATCCCGACCGCGCGCGGAGTGAAACCGACCAGGCGCTGGCGCTGCGTCCGAACTGGGAACTTGCGGCCATGTTCAAGGCGGAACTGTTGCCCAAGGGATCGGCGCAACTCGA
This sequence comes from Sulfuritalea sp., assembly GCA_034376265.1. Taxonomy (GTDB): domain Bacteria; phylum Pseudomonadota; class Gammaproteobacteria; order Burkholderiales; family Rhodocyclaceae; genus Sulfuritalea. Next base: position 19,247 of record JAXMJU010000232.1, on the reverse strand, counting down.
CTTCCTGAAAACCTGGCTCGACGCCAATCCCGATGCCCAGCAGGCGCGTCTGGCCTATGCCAGGGGCTTGGTGGGGGAAAAGCAATATGAAGCCGCGCGTGTCGAGTTTCGTCGTTTGCTCGCGGCCAATCCCGATATTCCGGACATTCTCTATGCGGTCGGGGTGCTCTCGCTGCAGGTCAATGATGCGACGGAAGCCGAGCAGCAACTCAAGCGCTTCGTCGAAATCGGGCGCGGCGACCTGAACCCGGCGCGCTTCTACCTGGGGCAGATCGCCGACCAGGACAAGCGTCCCGACGAGGCCTTGCGCTGGTACGACCAGGTGACGGCCGGCGAACATGCCATGCCGGCAATGGTGCGGGCCACCCAGGTTCTGCTGCGCCAGAACAAGTTCGACGAGGCGCGCCAGCGGCTCGTCGCGGCGCGCGCGAATGCGCCCAACGACATGCGCCTGGTGGTGGCCGAGGGCCAGCTGTTGCGCGATGCCGGGCGCCATGACGAAGCCTTCGTTTTTCTGGCCAAGATGCTGGAAGCCCAGCCGGATCAGCCCGATATCCTTTACGAGACGGCGCTGGCCGCGGAGAAGCTGGGCAAGGTGGAGGACATGGAGCGCCACCTGCGGCGCCTGATCGCCCTCAAGCCTGAGTCGCCGCAGGGCTACAACGCGCTGGGTTATTCGCTGGCGGACCGCAATCTGCGGCTCGACGAAGCCGCCCAACTGATCGACAAGGCTTTGTCGCTGACGCCGGACGATCCCTTCATTCTCGACAGCAAGGGCTGGGTGCTGTTTCGTCAGGGCAATTCCGCGGCTGCCCTGGAGACCCTGCAGGCGGCCTTTGCCAAGCGGCCCGACCCCGAAATTGCCGCCCACGTCGGTGAAGTGCTGTGGGCACTCGGGCGCTCCGACGAAGCATTGGCGATTTGGCGGGAGGCGGCCAAGGCGCATCCGACCAATGAGGCACTGGGCGCGACCATCAAGCGATTCGTGCGCTGAGAGCCCTGATGCGCTCGGCCCTGGTTTGTCTGGCCACACTGTTGCTGGTGGCTTGCGGCGAGATGCAGAAGCTTCCCGAAGCGACGCCGGTACTCGGCCCGCCGCTGCAGAGTTTTGCGGCCCATGGGCGCATTTCACTGCGTCAGGGCGAGCGCAGCGACCACCTGCAATTCGACTGGCAGCACACGCCGGCGCGCGACGTGGTGCTGTTTTCCTCGCCGCTGGGCCAGGGGCTGGCCGAACTGGGGCGGGATGCCTCCGGCGCCTGGCTGGTGGTGCCCGGGGAAGCCGAACGGCGCGAGCCGGACCTGGGCGCACTGGCGCAACGCGTGTTCGGCGCGCCGCTGCCGCTGGAACTGCTCGCCGAGTGGCTGCGCGGCGCCCAGCCGACCCTGGGCGGGGAAATCGACGGCTGGCGCATCACCGTGAGCGAAAGCGCGCCGTGGCGCCAGCACCAACTTCCGCGACGGCTCGAAGCGCGCCGCGGCGACATCGAGCTGAGGATCGTGATCGACGACTGGGGCGACGGTGACTGACTGGCAGCGCGACTGGCCGGCGCCGGCCAAGCTCAACCTGTTCCTGCATGTGGTCGGCCGTCGCGCCGACGGCTACCACCTGCTGCAAACCGTGTTCCGCTTCCTCGACTGCGGCGACACGCTGCGCTGCGAGCCGCGCAGCGATGGCCGCATCGTGCTGGCGACACCCTTGCCCGGCGTGCCGCCCGACACCGATCTAACGGTGCGTGCGGCGAGCGCCTTGCGCGCGGCGACCGGCGCCACCGACGGCGTCAGTCTGCACCTGGAAAAGCGCCTGCCCATGGGCGGCGGGCTGGGCGGTGGCAGTTCGGACGCGGCGACCACGCTGCTGGCGCTCAATCGCCTGTGGCGCACCGGCCTCGATTCCTCGCAGCTGCAGCGGATCGGCCTCGCGCTGGGCGCCGATGTGCCGATCTTCGTGCATGGCCGCAGCAGCTTTGCCGAGGGCGTGGGCGAACACTTCACGGATGTTTCGCTGCCGCCGTCCTGGTATCTGGTGCTGGTGCCCGCGGTCGCCGTGCCGACGCCCGAGATCTTTCGCGCCGCGGCACTGCGACGCGACACGCCGGCGATTGCCGCCGCCGATTGGCGCCCGGGATTTGGCCGCAACGATCTCGAAGCCGTGGCCTGCGCACTGTATCCCGAGGTGGCGCGCCATCTCGACTGGCTGCGGCGCCATGGCGATGCGCGCATGAGCGGATCGGGCGCCTGCTGTTTTGTCGACTTCGCCCGTGAATCGGCCGCGCGCACCGCCCTGGCCGCGCTGCCTGGCGACATGCGCGGCTTCGTCGCCGCCGGACTGGACCGGCATCCGCTCGCGATTATTTGACAGCGGGGGCGAAAACCCCGAAAATGCGCGTCCTTTCGACCTCTGCCCTCAAGCTGGGGTCTCGATGTTGGGGAGTCGCCAAGTTGGTTAAGGCACTGGATTTTGATTCCAGCATGCGAAGGTTCGAATCCTTCCTCCCCAGCCAACCCATTCACCGAAATGGCGCAGGCAGCAGAGGTTTTGCGGATTTGCCTGGCTGCCGCGTTTGAGCTGACCGACATGGCCTATGACAGCCTGATGGTGTTTACCGGCAATGCCAACCCCAAGTTGGCAGCCGATGTCGTCAAGCGTCTGCACATCTCGCTCGGCCGCGCCAATGTCGGGCGCTTCTCCGATGGCGAAGTCAGCTGCGAAATCATGGAGCACGTGCGCGGCCACGATGTGTTTGTCCTGCAGTCGACCTGCTTTCCGACCAACGACAACCTGATGGAACTGATGGTCATGGTGGACGCCCTGAAGCGGGCCTCTGCCGGTCGCATCACCGCGGCGATTCCCTATTTCGGCTATGCCCGCCAGGACCGACGGACGCGCTCGGCACGCGTCGCGATCACGGCCAAGGTGGTCGCCAACATGCTGCAGACCGCCGGCGTGCAGCGCGTGCTGACCGTCGACCTGCATGCCGACCAGATCCAGGGCTTCTTCGATATCCCGGTGGACAACGTCTATGCGGCGCCGATCCTGCTCGGCGACATCTGGAAGCAGCGCCACGAGGACTTGCTGGTGGTGTCGCCCGACGTCGGCGGCGTGGTGCGCGCCCGAGCTCTGGCCAAGCGCCTCGAATCCGACCTGGCGATCATCGACAAGCGGCGGCCGAAGGCCAATGTGTCGGAAGTCATGAACATCATCGGCGAGGTCGACGGCCGCACCTGCGTCATCATGGACGACATGGTGGACACCGCCGGCACGCTGTGCAAGGCCGCCCAGGCGCTCAAGGAGCACGGCGCCAAGCGCGTGCTGGCCTACTGTACCCATCCGGTGCTGTCGGGCAGCGCCGTATCGAGGATCATGGAGTCGGAACTCGACGAACTGGTGGTCACCGACACCATTCCGCTGTCCGACGAAGCCCGCGCCTGCTCCCGCATCCGCCAGATATCGATCGCCGAGTTGATGGCCGAGACCATGTTGCGCATCAGCAACGAGTCCTCGGTCTCCTCGCTGTTCATGGACTGATATTTTTTACCCCCTGGCCTGGTCGCGGGCGAGGGATATTTCAAGCAGTACCTACCGGAGTTAATCATGCAACTTGAATTCAACGCAAACAAGCGCGATGGACAGGGCACCGGAGCGAGCCGCCGCCTGCGTCGCACCGGCCGTGTTCCGGCCATTCTCTACGGCGCCGGCGCGGCGTCACAGTCGATCGACATCGACCACAACGAGCTGTTCCAACTGCTGCGCAAGGAGGCTTTCTATTCCTCCGTGCTTCACGCCAATATCGACGGCAAGAAGGAAATGTGCCTGCTGCGCGACGTGCAGCGCCACCCCTATCGTCCGGTGATCCTCCACGCCGACTTCCAGCGCGTCGATGCCACGCACAAGCTGCACCAGAAGGTGCCGCTGCACTTCGTCAATGCCGACGTCTCGCCGGGCGTGAAGCTCTCCGGCGGCATGGTGCAGCACGTGATGTCCGATCTCGACGTGCGTTGCCTGCCGCAGGACTTGCCGGCCTTCATCGAAGTCGATCTGAAGGACATGGTCGCCGGCCATTCGCTGCACGCTTCCCACCTGGTCCTGCCGGCCGGCGTCGAAGCCGTGCTGCACAAGGGTGAAGATCCCGTGGTTGCGACCGTCATCGTGCGCGGCGGCAAGGCCGAGGAAGAGGTCCCGGCGGTCGAGGCGGCACCTGTCGCTGCCGCCCCGGCCCCCGCGGCGAAGAAGTCCGAGAAGACCGACAAGAGATAAGCGCTTGCAGGCATCGTTGCGTTTGATCGTCGGTCTCGGCAACCCCGGGACCGACTACGCTGAAACCCGGCACAACGCCGGGTTTTGGCTTTGTGAGCGTCTGGCACGCGAACTCGGCGTCAGCCTGGGCCGCGAGTCGCGCTTTCACGGTTTCGCCGGGCAATCTCGCGCCGAGAGCCTGTGGTTTCTGCTGCCGCAGACTTTCATGAACCGCTGCGGCCTGTCGGTGCGCGCGCTGATGCAGTTCTACCGCATCGAGCCCGCCGAAATGCTGGTTCTGCACGACGAGCTGGATCTGCCGCCGGGTCAGATGCGACTCAAGTTCGGCGGTGGGCTGGGCGGCCATAACGGCCTCAAGGACATCACCGCGCATCTGGGCACCCAGGATTACTGGCGGCTGCGTATCGGCATCGGCCATCCCGGCGACAGGAACGAGGTCGTCGATTACGTGCTGAAGGCACCGCGCAAGGAAGAACGGGCCGAGATCGATGCCGCCCTGGACCGCGCGCTGCTGGCCTGGCCGACATTGGCGCGCGGCGATTTCGCCGCGGCCACGCAAAAAATCAACAGCAAGCCGACACCGGCCCAGAAAGATAATCCATGAGTCTCCAATGCGGCATCGTCGGCCTGCCCAACGTCGGCAAGTCCACTCTCTTCAACGCGCTGACCAAGTCGGGCATCGCGGCGGAGAACTATCCCTTCTGCACCATCGAGCCCAACATCGGCATCGTCGAAGTGCCCGACGCGCGGCTGGAGGCCTTGTCCGCCATCGTCAAGCCGCAGCGCATCCAGCATGCCATCGTCGAGTTCGTCGACATTGCCGGACTGGTCGCCGGCGCCAGCAAGGGCGAAGGCCTGGGCAACCAGTTTCTCGCCAACATCCGCGAAACCGACGCCGTGGTGCATGTGGTGCGCTGTTTCAGCGACGACAACGTGGTGCATGTCGCGGGCAAGATCGATCCGCTGCATGACATCGAGGTGATCGACACCGAACTCGCGCTGGCCGACATGGCGACCGCGGAAAAGGCGCTGAACCGTTACAAGAAGCCCGCCAGCGCGGGCGACAAGGACGCCAAGATACTCTGCGCCGTGCTCGAAAAATGCATCGCCCAGCTCGACCAGGCCAAGGCGGTGCGGGCGCTGGATCTGTCGAAGGAGGAATGGGCCAGCCTCAGGCCTTTCTGCCTGATCACCGCCAAGCCGGTGCTGTATGTCGCCAACGTCAAGGAAGGCGGCTTCGACCACAATCCCTATCTCGATGCCGTGCAGGCCCACGCCAAGGCCGAGAAGGCCGAAGTGGTCGCCGTCTGCGCCGCCATCGAAGCCGAGATCGCCGACCTCGAAGACGACGAGAAGCAGATGTTCCTGACGGATCTGGGACTGGAGGAGCCGGGCCTCAACCGCCTGATCCGCGCCGCCTACAAGCTGCTCGGCCTGCAGACCTATTTCACCGCCGGCGTCAAGGAAGTGCGCGCCTGGACCATCCACGTCGGCGATACGGCGCCCAAGGCCGCCGGCGTGATCCATACCGATTTCGAAAAGGGCTTCATCCGCGCCCAGACCATCGCCTTCGACGACTTCATCGCCTACAAGGGCGAAGCCGGCGCCAAGGAAGCCGGCAAGATGCGCGCGGAAGGCAAGGATTACGTGGTCAAGGACGGCGACGTGCTGAACTTCCTGTTCAACGTCTAGCCGGTCAATAGTTGGCGCTGGCGGGACGGCGATTCAGGGCGGACCGAAGTCCGCCCCGCATCGGCTAGTCGCGCTTGTGGGCGCGCCGCTCATTGGCGACGCGCAAGGTGACGTCGGCGATCATCCAGACGCTGTGGCCGGTGCCGCCGGCCATGGTGCGGCCCGAAAGTTCGGCCCAGAACTGCGTGCCGTCGGCCCGCCGCAGGCGATACATGCCTTGCGCCAGATGGCCTTTTTCGAAAGCCGCGGCCGTGTCGGCAAGAAACCGGTCGGCCTCGTCCTTGCTGACGAAATGATGATCGACGCGCGAGGTGGTGAGGTCCTGGATGCGGCGGCCCAGCAGCTCGCCGAAGCGCGCGTTGCTCTTGATCACCTGCTTGCCGTGGATCACGGCAATTCCCATCGGCGAGGAATCGAAGATCGCCTGCTGTTCGGCAAGCAGCAATTCGGCCTCCGTGCTGCGCTGCAGGCTGTCGGTGGATGAGCGGTAGAGCGTACGCTGCACGATGATGAACACCGCGATACAACACGCCGCCGCGGTGATCGGCCATTGCGCCTGCTCGCCCAGGGTGGCCGCGTAATGGAAAATGGCCGGGCTCAGGGTGGGGATGATGAACAGCCAGAAGGTGACATTGGAGAGGGCGACGAATACCGAGCCGGTGAACGCCGTGATGACCACCATCAGCGCCACGAACATTTGCGCATCCGTATGCGTCGGCGACGGATAGAGGGGGCCGAACAGTACGCCCCAGCCTATGCCGGTTAGCAAGGTGCCGAAGGCGAACAGCCATTCCCAGCGGTGTATCCCTACAATCTGCCGGTCGGACTTGACGAACATGTAGCGGAACCAGGCGCGCACGGCCAGCACCGAAAGCATGTAGGCCACCCACAGCTTCAGGGGCTCCATGCCCGCGGTGTCGAACAGCACCAGAAAGCACAGGAAGACGCCGATCAGCGACACGACGATGCTCGACGGCAGGCTGTCGAACAGGACTTCGACGCGGCGTATTTCCGCGTCGTCGCTGAGCTTCTGCGAGAAGATGGCGTTCATCACCGAGCTTTCATGACAAACGCCATCATAACGCCATATTCCGCTGGCCTAGCTGCCTCCTGCCTGGCCGGCGGCGATTTCGGCGCGGACCGTGTCCATGTCCAGCGCCATGGCCTGTCCGATCAATTGTTCGAAGGCGCTGGCGGGCAGTGCACCGGCCTCGGAGTAGATGACGATCTGGTCGCGAAAGAACATCAGCGTGGGGATCGAACGGATGTTGAAGGCGCCGGCGATTTCCTGCTGCTCTTCGGTGTTCACCTTGGCGAAGACGATGCCGGGCTGTTTTTCGGAGGCGGCCTCGAAAGTCGGCGCGAAGCCGCGGCAGGGCGCACACCAGGGTGCCCAGAAGTCTATGATCACATTTGCGTTGTCGTTGATGACTTGTTGAAAATTGTCCTTGTTGAGTTCCAGCGTGGCCATGGGCGGCTCCCGAGTTGAAGTGAATGGAATGCTACCGTTTTGCCGCGCGGCGTGCTATCACTCTGCCCGATGATTGCCCGCAGCCTTCTTTATCGCGGCCGTTTCGCGCCCTCGCCCAGCGGACCCTTGCACTTCGGTTCGCTGGTGGCCGCCACCGGGTCGTTTCTGGAAGCCAGGACGCGGCATGGCGAGTGGCTGCTGCGCATGGAGGACGTCGATGCGCCGCGCTGTTCGGTCGCCGCCGCCGGCGATATCCTGCGCACGCTGGAAGCCTGCGGTTTTGCCTGGGATGGCGAGGTGGTCTGGCAAAGCCGCCGTGCCGGGGCCTATGCGGCGGCGCTGGAGCGGCTGAAGCAGGCCGGCCGCGTCTTCGCCTGTGCCTGCAGCCGCAAGGAACTGGCGGATTCGGCCATCGCGCCGGATGGCGCCGCGATCTACCCCGGCACCTGCCGCCAGGGCTTGCCGCCGGGGCGCACGGCGCGTGCCTGGCGCCTGCGCGTGGACGACGCCCGCGTCGAGTTCGCTGACGCGATCCAGGGCCGCATCGCCAGCGATCTCGGCAGCGAGGCCGGCGACTTCATTCTGTTGCGCGCCGACGGGCTGTTCGCCTACCAGCTCGCGGTGGTGGTCGATGATGCCGACGCCGGCATCACCGATGTCGTGCGCGGCGCCGATCTGCTGGCCTCGACCGCGCGCCAGATCTTCCTGCAGCAGTGCCTGGGATTGCCGACGCCGCGCTATGCGCACCTGCCGGTCGCGGTCAATGCGGCGGGCGAAAAACTGTCGAAGCAGACGCGCGCGGCGCCCATAGACAATGCGCGGCCCGGCCCGCTGCTGTGCGCGGCGCTGGAATTCCTCGGCCAGAAGCCGCCGGCGGAACTGTGCGGCGCGACCGTGTCTGAACTGTGGACCTGGGCCCTGGCCCACTGGCGGTTGGACCGGGTGCCACGCGGCCCGGCACTGTCGGGTGGCATAATCCGACCGGGAATCGAACACTTGGCCTAACGGCCCTAAGCAAAAGGAGTAGCCATGCTTGTTGACGATGTCGCCGGCCTGCGCCGCGTCCTGCAGGACAACCGCGTGATTGCCGTGGTCGGGCTGTCGCCGAACTGGAACCGCCCCAGTTACTTCGCCGCCAAGTACATGCTGGAACACGGCTACATGGTGGTTCCGGTGAATCCGGGGGCGAGCGAAATTCTCGGCCGGCAATGCTATCCGGATCTTGCGGCAATACCGTTCAAGGTGGATCTGGTCGATGTCTTCCGCAAGCCCGAGGACGTGATGCCGATCGCCGCCGAGGCGATCCGCATCGGTGCGAAATGCCTCTGGCTGCAACTGGGCGTGATCCATCGTGAGGCGGCGGACCAGGCTGCTGCTGCCGGGCTCGACGTGGTCATGGATCGTTGCGTCAAGATCGAATACGCGCGGCTGTTCGGCGGCCTCAATTATGCCGGCGTGAACACGCGGATCATCTCTGCCAAGCGGCCGCCCTGCCCGCCGCAGATGGGCTGAGGGTGCAAGTTGCAAAAAAGCATTTGATCCGCAGATTTCGCCGATTGGCGCAGATGGATCAGGGCGTTACTTGGTCAGGTCGTACCACCGGGCGAGTGAGGCGTGGGTACTGGGCACTGTTCTATCTGCGTAATCTGCGGATTGAACCGAGGTTTTCGGTTCAGCGCCCCTGGGCGCTGCCCCATAGCACTTTGTGCAGTTGCAGCTGGAAGCGCAGCGGCAGACGATCGTCGAGTATCCACTGCGCCAGTTGCGCCGGATCGAGTTGCCCCTGCACGGGCGAGAACAGTACGGCGCAACGCGTGAAGAGTTGGTGCTGGCGACACGCCGCGACAGCCCAGTCGTAGTCCTCGCGCGAGGCGAGGACGAACTTCAACTCGTCGCGCGGCGTCAGCAGGGCGAGATTTTCCCAGCGGTTCCTTGCTTGCTCGCCGGAACCGGGCGCCTTGAGGTCGACGATGCGCGCCACGCGCGGGTCGACGTCGCCGATGTCGAGTGCGCCGCTGGTTTCGAGCGACACCGAATGGCCGGCATCGCACAGGGCCGCCAGCAGCGCCAGGCAGTTTTTCTGCGCCAGGGGTTCGCCGCCGGTGACGCAGACCGTGTTGCAACCGAATCCGGCGACGCGCCGCAGGATCTCGTCCATGGCCAGTGATTCGCCGCCGCTGAAGGCATAGGCGGTATCGCACCAGACGCAACGCAAGGGACAGCCGGTCAGCCGCACGAATACCGTGGGCAAGCCGACGCGACTGGATTCGCCCTGGATCGAGTGAAAGATTTCGGTGACGCGCAGCGTGGCGCGCGGGTCGCTATCAGCCAGGGCCGGCACTACTTCTTCTTCAGCCGGAGCTTGGCCTTCTTGCCGGCATCGGTGTTGGGATAGCGATCGAGCAGCTGTTCGAGGGTGGCCCGCGAGCCCTTCCAGTCCTTCAGCGCATCGAGGCTGGCGACGCGGCTGGCCAGGGCATCCGGCGCGCGCTCGTCCTTGGGCCAGCCGTCGGCGAACTTGCCGAATAGCTCGGCGGCGCCGGCATGGTCCCTGGCCTGGGCGTGGGCGTAGCCACCCCAGTAGTGGGCCGAGGCGGCGAGGCTGCTGTCGGGATAGGTCTTGATGAAGGCGAGGAAGGCCGCGGCCGCTTCCTTGAACTTTCCGCTCTTGAGGTTCGCCAGCGCCGCCTCGTAAGCGCCGGTTTCCAGCGCGGGATCGGGCTTCGGCGGATCGACCTTGGCTTCCTCGGGCGGTTGCTCCAGCTTCCTCAGGCGATTGTCGAGATCGACGTAAAAATCCTTCTGGCGCTTCTGGGCGGCTTCCAGTTCATAGCTCAGGACTTCGATCTGGCCGCGCAATTTGGCGATGTCGGCCTTGATGGCTTCGACCTCGTTGGAGAAGTCCATCTGGTTGCGACTCAGGGTATCGGCGCGCTTGCCGAGTTCGGCCGCTTCGCCCTGCAGTTGCTCGCGCAGTTGTTGGATGCGGTTGCGCGCTTCCTCGTCGTCGAACACGCCGGCCTGCGCCGGCAAGGCCACCGCCAGCAACAGGGCGGCCAGCAGTTTTGCCGTGCGTGACGCCAGGCCGCCGCGCATGTTCAGAATTCGCCTGTGTAGAGCATGTCGCCGCGTCGGTTCTGGGCCCAGCATGCTTCACCCGACTCGGTGCAGGCCGCCTTCTCCTCGCCCAGGCTGACCGCCTCCATCTGGTCTTCCCTGGAACCCAGCAGGGTCAGCGCTTTCTTGACCGCTTCGGCACGCTTCTGGCCCAGCGCGAGGTTGTACTCGCGGCTGCCGCGTTCGTCGGCATTGCCCTGAATCAGCATTTTCATTTTCTGATTGGCGGCAAGGAACTTGCCGTGGGCCGTCAGCAGCGACTGGAATTCGTCCCTGACCACATAGCTGTCATAGTCGAAATAGACGCTGCGCTTCGACAGGGGACTGCGCGGATCCTTCAGCGCGGCAATGCTGCCGGGATCGAAGGCTTCGGGCTTCACCTGGGTCACGGGCGCGCTTTCGACCGTGACCGCGCCGGGCGTGCGCGATTCGACGCCGGACGCCTCCTGTTCGGGGGCCGGCGGCTGCGAACCGCAGGCGGCGAGCAGCATAGTCAGGGCGGAGAGAACGATAAGGCGAGGTGTGCGCATGATGGCTTCCTTGATAAAGTCGGTGTCGGGAGGGGGGTTGCCGAAATTTATCGGACCAGGGGACCCCAGGCAGGTTCCCGCACATCGGCGGCCTGCACGGAGAGTTTTTGCTTGACCCGGCCGTCGCTGGAGACGGCCGCCAGCACGCCGCGCCCGCCGATCTCGGTAGCATAGAGGATCATGCGGCCGTTGGGTGCGAAGCTCGGCGATTCGTCCTTGGCGGAGTCGGTCAGGATCTGCGTCTGCCTGGTCGCCAGATCCATCAGCGCCAGCTGGAAGCGGCCGCCGTTCCGGGCAATGTAGGCCAGGCTCTTGCCGTCCGGAGAGGGGCGCGGGGTGACGTTGTAGCTGCCTTCGAAGGTCACCCGTTCCGCCGGGTTTCCCAAACCCGCGCCGGAACTGGCGACGCGGTAAATCTGCGGGCTGCCGCCGCGATCGGAGGTGAAGTAGATGAAATGCGCATCGGGCGACCAGCGCGGTTCGGTGTCGATGCCCGAGGACGTCGCGATGCGCGTCACGCCGCTGCCGTCGGCATTCACGAGGTACAACTGCGACCCGCCGTCCTTGGTCAGCACCACGGCCAGTTGCTTGCCGTCGGGCGACCAGGCCGGCGCCGAATTCGAGCCCTTGAAGTTGGCCGCGACGTGGCGCCGTCCGCTGGCGAGGTCATGCACATAGACCACCGGCTTCTTCGCCTCGAAGGAGACATAGGCCAGCTTGGTGCCGTCGGGCGACCATGCCGGCGAGATGATCGGCTCGCGCGACGCCAGCGCAGCCTGGTCGTTGGCGCCGTCGGCATCGGCGATTTTCAGTTCATAGCGTCCGGTGCTCTTGACCACGTAGGCGATGCGGGTGGAGAACACGCCGGGCTCGCCGGTGAGCTTTTCGTAAATGAAATCGGCAATGCGATGGGCCGTCGCCCGCAACTGGACGCCGCTGTGCAGGTAGGCCGGGTTGCCCAGCACGGTCTGCTTCGGCACGTCGGAAAGGCGCACTCGGGTCTCGTAGCGGCCGTCGGCACCGGGAACCACGCTGCCGCCGACCACGGCGTCGGCACCGCGCGTCTTGAGGTCTTCGAAGGGCGGCGTCGCGCTGTCGGCCAGCGCAGCGCCGGCATCGACCAGGCGGAACAGTCCGCTGCGCTCGAGGTCGGCGCGTACTACCGAGGCCAGGGCCTGGGCGACGATGCGCTCGCCGGTGAATTCGGCGATGGCGACCGGCAGGCGGTTGGCGCCGGCGCCGGTGATTTCGACGGTGAGTTGCGCCCGTGCGGTGACGGAACACAAGGCCAGCCCGGCGGCGCAGGCAAATACAAGGCGATTGAATTTCATCGCGCCGATTATAGCGCCTCGGTCCGCGCCGGCCGCAGGCGCCGGCAAATGCGTCGCGCGATCTTCAGTCATCCAGCGGCCGGTAGCGCAATCCAAGCTCACGCGAGAACAGATCGGCCTGCTGCGGCTTCGGCAGAGGGCTGGACTTGAGAATGGCCCGTTCGATGGCGGCGTCCAGTGCGGCGTGGCCGGAAGAACGCTTGAGGCGCACGGTAAGGATGTCACCGCTCGGCAATTGCGTGATGTCGAATTCTGCCTCGGGATTGCCCTTGATTTCCGGTGGGAGCACGATGTTGCCGCGAATCTTTCTCACGATGCTTGCAACATAGGCGTTCATGGCCTTGCTGCGCGCGGCGGCGGCCTGTGCCGCCTGGGTTTGCGCAAACTCCTGGGCGGCGCTGTCGGCCTGCTTGCGCTGCGCCAACTGCTCGGTCGCGCGCTTGAGCTGTTCCTGGATGGGATCGATCCGGGGTTTCGGTTCGGGTTTCGGTTGAGGTTTCGGCGGCAGCTTGGGCTTTTCCTTGATCGCGATGTCGGGTTTGGGCGGCGGTGGCAGCGGCTTGGGCTCGGGTTTCGGCGCCGGTGGCTCGGGAGTTGGCGCTGGCGGCACGGCGAGCGGCGGTGGCGGGGCGGCAACGGGCTCCGCCGTGGCCCGCACCAGGTCGACTTCGACCACGTCGGTGGCCTTGGTCTGCCAGCGCACGCCGTAGAACAGGAAAGCGGCCAGCAGCAGATGCACTGCGATCGCCAGCGCGATGGAAATGCGCTTGCCGGACGTGTTCCCCGGCGGCAGGATGGGTGCGTCAGTGCTCACTTGTTCGCAGCAGCCCTCGGCTGCACCAGCAGGCCGATCTTCGCCACCTGCTGGCGCTGCAATTCGTCCATGACGCCGAGCACGACTTCGTACTTGACGTTGCGATCGCCGGCGATCAGCACCGCCTGCTGCGGATTGGCCGCCTGGGCCTCCCTGAGTCGGGCCGGCAGGTCGGCGCGGGTCACGACCTGCTCCGCGCCGCCCTTGGCCCGGTCGCGTAGCGCCAGCGAGCTGTCGGCCTTGATGATGACTTCCAGCGGCGCCACCGGCGGCTGGCTGCTCTTGCCGACGCTGGGCAGATCGACGCTCCCGGTCTGGATCATCGGCGCCGTGACCATGAAGATGACCAGCAGCACCAGCATCACGTCGATGTAGGGCACGACGTTTATTTCATTCATGAGCTTGCGCTGTCTCATCGAGTCTGCCGCTGCAGGATGTTGGAGAACTCTTCCATGAAGCTCTCGAAACGCACCGCGACGCGATCGACGTCGTGGGCGAAGCGGTTGTAGGCGATCACCGCCGGGATCGCCGCGAAGAGGCCGATGGCGGTGGCTACCAGCGCTTCGGCGATGCCCGGCGCGACGGCGGAGAGCGTTGCCGTACTCATGTTGGCCAGGCCGCGGAAGGCGTGCATGATGCCCCACACGGTGCCGAACAGGCCGACGTAGGGCGAGACCGAGCCGACCGAGGCGAGAAAGGCCAGGTGCGCCTCCAGGTCGTCGATTTCGCGCTGGTAGGTGGCACGCATGGCACGCCGCGCGCCGTCGACCAGGGCGGTGGGATCGATCAGTTTCTGCCCGCGCAGCTTGGTGAATTCGCGGTAGCCGGCTTCGAAGATGCGCTCCAGCGCGCCGGTCTGGTGGCGGTTGTTGATCGCGCTCTGGTACAGCGCGTTGAGATCGCCGCCGCTCCAGAAGTCGCGTTCGAACTTGTCGGTCTTGCTCCGCGCGTCGCGAATCGCGAAGGCCTTGCGGAAAATCCAGTACCACGAGGTCAGCGACACCAGCGTCAGCAGCAGCATCACCAGCTTGACCACCAGGCTGGCGTGGATGATGAGTTCGATGATGGAAAGGTCTTGGGTGATGTTCATTGCGGAGTTTCCGGCAGGGCTGACAGTTGAAGGTGAAGGTTGCGCGGCATCGGGATCGGCCGGCCGCGCGCCGGATCGATGCAGGCAACGCGTATTTTCGCATCAAGCAGCAGCTCATGGTCGCGTCGGACACTCTGGGCGAAGCAGAGTTGGGCGCGGCCCAGCGACGCGATGCGGGTTTCCACCACGAGCAGGTCGTCGAGCCGGGCCGGCTTCAGGTACTCGGCCTCGATCGAGCGCACCGCAAAGGCGATGCCTTCCTGCATCAGGGCATGCTGGTCGTGCCCCAGCGCCCGCAGGAACTCGGTGCGCCCACGTTCGATGAAGCGCAGATAATTCGCGTAATAGACGATGCCGGCGGCATCGGTGTCTTCGTAATAGACGCGCAGTTTGATGCGGGACGTTGCACTCAAACCAACTCTCCTTTCAGCATGCGGCTGACGACCTGCGGCACGCCGGTGGCGGCGCGCCAGCCGAGAATCTGCTCGGCCCGCGCGGGGTTGGCACGGCTTTCGGCGAGATCCGTGGGGCGCGCGAGCCTGGCATTTTGCGTGACATGCTGCCGCCAGTCGAGCCCGCACTGGCTGAAAATCTCGGCGACCAGCGTCTGCAGCGCACAGGAGTTGCCGCTTGCCACGACGAAGTCCTCTGCCCTGGGCTGTTGCAGCACGCGCCACATGGCATCGACGTATTCCGGTGCCCAGCCCCAGTCACGGACCACCGCAAGCTCGCCGAGTTCCAGTTTTTCGCCACTGCCGCCGGCGATGCGCCGTGCCGCCAGCACCGACTTTTGCACCACAAAGCGCTCGGGCCGCACGCGCTTGATTGCCTGCAGTACGCTGCGAAAATCCAGCAGCGAGACGGACGCGCTCTTGATCTGGTCGCGAATGCCCAGGCGTTGCAGGTTGGCGAAAGTCTGGGTCTCCGCGTCGCGTGAGGCGCCAAAGACTTCATAGCCCTTGGCCAGCAACAGACGCGCCAGCAGGGCGCCGTCCTGCCCGGAAACGCCGAAGATCAGCGCACGTTTGGCGACAGGCAGCCCCTTGCCTTCACTCACCCGGCGACGCCCCTGGTAAGCGCATCGGCGAGCTTGGCAACGCCATGGATTTGGCGCCACTGCTGGCCCGCCCGAAATGCTGCTGCCGCTATCTGGGCATAGTCCGATTTTGCTTCGACGATGGCCTGGTGGATGCTATCCACGGTGGGGAAATGGAATACCTTGCCAGCACCGCTGGTCAGTACTCGCAGGCCGGGTGCGGTTCCGTTGGGCACCACCAGAGGTACGCCGCTGGCCAGGGCATCCCAGACGATCCCGGATTCTCGCGAACGATACGATTTCGCGTCGTAGGGAATCACGGCCAGATCGCACCTGGCGATTTCCGCAGCGAGGTCGGCAACGTAGCCGATGCGTGTCAGGCCGGGAACCTGTTGCGATCCGAACGCATTGCCGCTGTCATGCAGCAGCACCTGGTAGCCGTCGTTGAGCAGCGCCGTGACAAGCGCGGGGACGCTGGCGGCGCCCTTTTCCTGGCGCTGATGGCCGAAGAAGCCGATCGTCTTCAGCTCGGTTCTTGGCGCAGCGCAGGGATGACCCGGATTGGGCAGCGGCAGCAATTGAACCGACTGCCTGCTGCCGAACAGGGCGTCATATTCCTGCTGCAAGACCGGACCGGGAACCCCGATGTTCAGCCGCAGCCCCGCCTGGCCCGCCTTGATGAAGGCGTACCTCCAGTTGGCTGCGCCCTGGGAAGACATGAATCCGGGCTCGGTATGAATGCATCCGGAGACAAATGCGTCGGGTTTGAACAGGGCGCAGGCATACAGTTGCGCATTGAACAAGGACGGCCAGAGCCACAGCTCGGCCTTCCTTACAGCCCGCAGATCCTCGGCCAGAAGTATGGCGACGTCGATAAATCCAAACAGTTCGCCGGCAACTGCATCGAGTTGGAGCGGATTCAAGTAGGCATAGTTTCTGAACAGGGGTTCCAGCCTGACGCGATGGTCGAATGCCGCCCGCGCCTCCGGGACGATACCGACGTGGCTATAGACGGTGACGTCATGCCCCTGAGCCACGAGTTCGGCCGCAAGCGACTGATCCCATTCGAGATGATGGCCGCCGACGATGCTCAAGCCGGGGTCGAGGATGTTGATCAGCATTCCTGTTGTCCGGCGGCGTCAGGGCGGCGACTGTGCTGCATCCCATAGTTCGAGTGGAACACCGCCGGGGTTCAATCCGAAATGCCGCCAGATGCTCGCCGTCGCCACGCGGCCGCGCGGGGTGCGCTGCAGGTAGCCTTGCTGGATCAGGTAGGGTTCCAGCACGTCCTCGATGGTGTCGCGCGCCTCGCCGATCGCGGCCGCGAGGTTGTCCACGCCGACCGGGCCGCCGCCGAATTTCTCCAGCATGGCGCCCAGCAGCTTGCGGTCCATGACGTCGAGGCCGAGGTGATCGACGTCGAGCATGGTCAGCGCCGCATCGGCCACCTCGCGGGTGATGCGACCATCGGCCTTGACCTCGGCGAAGTCGCGCACGCGGCGCAGCAGGCGGTTGGAGATGCGCGGCGTGCCGCGCGAACGCTTGGCGATTTCCATCGCGCCGTCCTCGACGATTTCGCAGTTGAGCAGGCGGGCCGAGCGGCGCACGATCAGCGCGAGTTCTTCCGGCGTATAGAACTCGAGCCGGGCAACGATACCGAAGCGGTCGCGCAGCGGGTTGGTCAGCATGCCGGCGCGCGTCGTGGCGCCGATCAGGGTGAAGGGCGGCAGGTCGAGCTTGACCGAGCGCGCCGAAGGCCCTTCGCCGATCATGATGTCGATCTGGAAATCCTCCAGCGCCGGGTAGAGGATTTCCTCGACCACCGGACTCAGGCGATGGATCTCGTCGATGAACAGCACGTCGTGCGGATCGAGATTGGTCAGCATCGCCGCCAGGTCGCCGGCGCGCTCCAGCACCGGGCCCGAGGTGTGGCGCAGGTTGACGCCCATCTCGTGGGCGATGATGTGCGCCAGCGTGGTCTTGCCCAGGCCCGGCGGGCCGAACAGCAGCACGTGGTCCATCGATTCGGCGCGCCGCTTGGCGGCTTCGATGAAGATTTCGAGCTGGCCGCGGATCTTCTGCTGGCCGACGTAATCGGCCAGGCGCTTGGGCCGCAGCGCGCGCTCCAGCACGTCTTCCTGGGTCGATTCCTTGCCTGCCGAGATCAGGCGCTCGGGCGCGGCTGCGGCGAACTTGTCGGTCTGGATGCTCATTCCGCCAGTTTAGCCGACGCAGTTGCCAGCTTGGCTCATGATGATTTGGACAGCAGCCGCAGTGCCGCGCGGATGCCGTCGGAGACGGAGACGTCCGGCGCCAGCCCCTTCGTCGCACCGAGCGCCTCGCGTTCGTTGTAGCCGAGTGCCAAGAGCGCGTTCATGATGTCCGCAGCGGCGTCGGCCGCCGTGTCGCCAGCGCCAACTCTTGTCTCGCCGCCGCTGGCAAGCGTTTTCGGCAGCCGGTCGCGCAGTTCCAGCAGCAGGCGTTCGGCGGTTTTCTTGCCGATGCCCGGCACCTTGGTCAGGCGCCCGGCTTCCTGCAGCGTCACCGCCTGCGCCAGTTCCTTCACCGACATGCCGGAAAGCACGGCCAGCGCGGTGCGCGCGCCGATGCCGGAAATCTTCAGCAACTGGCGGAAGGCGGCGCGTTCCTCCGGCGAGGCGAAGCCGTAGAGGTAGTGGCCGTCCTCGCGCACGATCAGGTGGGTGTGCAGCGCGACTTTCTCGCCGGTCGCCGGCAGGTTGTAGAAGGTGCTCATCGGCACATCGACTTCGTAGCCGAGGCCCTGCACATCCACCGTGATCGAGGGCGGATTCTTTTCGATGAGGATGCCGCTGATGCGACCGATCATGATGTTCCTTTCATGCCAGCATTTCGTCGATGCGGCGCACCAGGTTGCCGATCACCGCCTGCTGGTCGAAGGCGGCGTACTTGGCGGCGAAGGCTTGGGCATTGCTGCGCCAGGAGGGATTGCCGATCAGGTCGGCAAGCACGGCGGCGAGGTCGCCCGGCGGCTGCTCGGGATTCACCAGGCGGCCGGCGCCCATTTCCTCGACGCGGCGCGCCACCAGGAACTGCTCCAGGTGTCCCGGCAGCAGCAGCAGCGGCTTGCCGGCGAGCAGGAAGGCCGTGGTGGTCGCCAGGCTGGCGTAGGTGACGGCGAGATCGGCTTCGCGCGTCATCTGCGCGATGTCGGCGGGATGGTCGAGAAAGCGCAGATGCGGTGCGGCATAGCGCGCGGCGAGCGCGGGCGGCAGCTGGGGGAAGTAGATCACGGTGGCCTGCCCCAGCGCCAGCAGGGCGGTCAGCACCGCTTCGTGGTGCGGGCTTTCCGGGCGCAGGTACGCGAACACGCGCTTGCCGCCGCCGGCCGGCCACGCCACGGCCTGCCCGGTGCCGGCGCTGGGCAGGCTGCCCCAGTAGCGCGCCGGGCCGCGCTCGGCATAGTGGTCGAGTTCGGGAAAGGTGATCAGCGCCTCCTCGGCCACATCGAACAGCTCGGCCAGATGCCGCAAGGGCGGACAGCGGTAGCGGCCCAGCACCGCATTGACGGCGGACAGCGCCGCGAAGTCGAGCTGGCTGATGG
Organism: Sulfuritalea sp.; assembly: GCA_034376265.1. GTDB lineage: Bacteria > Pseudomonadota > Gammaproteobacteria > Burkholderiales > Rhodocyclaceae > Sulfuritalea. The sequence continues at coordinate 325 of JAXMJU010000232.1, read as the reverse complement.
TTTGCTCGGACTGCGGTGTCCAGGGGCGCATGTTGGGCAGCGGGCTCACCCGAGGCGGGGCGGTAAAGCCGTTGGAGAACAGTATGACGGGGATACCAAGGCTGCGTGCCGCGAGCAGCGCGGTCGGCGCGTGGTCGGCCAGCACCAGCCGGGCGCCGGTCAGGCGCATGGCTTCGCGCCAGCCGCCGACCAGGCCGAACAGCGCACGGGAATCCGTGTAGCCGAAGCGCAGCAGGATGTCGGCATAAGTGATCGGCGGCCCCGGTCAGGCGCATGGCTTCGCGCCAGCCGCCGACCAGGCCGAACAGCGCACGGGAATCCGTGT
>JAXMJU010000231.1:0-16894 GCA_034376265.1 Sulfuritalea sp. | reverse complement strand
ATAACTACTCCGGGCGGTTGGCCACCGCCACCCTGGCGGCGGGCGAGACCCTCGGCATACTTATCCCACCCTCGGTGGTGCTGGTGGTCTATGCCATCCTTACCGAGCAGAACATCGCCAAGCTGTTCGCCGCCGCCTTCGTCCCGGGTGCGCTCGCCGCACTCGGCTACATGCTGGTGATCGCCATCGTGGCGCGCCTGCGTCCGGCCTGGGCCGGCCGCCAGCTGGAACCGATGCCGTGGCCCGAGCGCATGCGCGCCCAGCGCGAGGTGTGGCCGGTGGTGCTGATCTTCGTCACGGTGATCGGCGGCATCTACAGCGGCATCTTCACCCCCACCGAAGGCGCCGCGGTCGGCGCGGTGACCACCGGCCTGCTGGCCTGGCGCAAGGGCGGACTCGGCCGCGAGAAAGTGTTGCGCGCCTTCGAGGCCACGGCCAGCGGCACCGGCATGGTGTTCCTGATCGTGCTCGGCGCCGCCGCCTACAACACCTTCCTCGCCCTATCGCTGCTGCCGCAGGAACTGGCCACTTGGGTCGGCACCCTGGGCCTGAGCCCCTATGCGGTGCTGTGGGCGATCCTGTTCTTCTACCTGGTGTTCGGCTGCGTGATGGATTCCCTGTCGATGATCCTGCTCACCATTCCGATCTTCTTCCCGATGGTCTCCGGACTGGACTTCGGGCTGACGCCGGAACAGACCGCGATCTGGTTCGGCATCCTGGTGCTGATCGTGGTCGAGGTCGGGCTGATCACGCCGCCGGTGGGCATGAATCTGTTCGTCATCCAGTCGATGGCGCCCGACATTCCGATCCGCGACACCTACCGCGGCGTGATTCCCTTCGTCGTCAGCGACCTGCTGCGCGTGGCCCTGCTGGTGGCGTTTCCGGCGATCACGCTGTTCGTGCTGAGGTTCTGAGATGCAGACGCGGCAACTCGGTCCCTTCCGCGTCCCGGCCCTCGGCCTGGGCTGCATGAACCTGAGCCACGCCTATGGCACGCCGCCGGCGTCGGAGGCGGCGCAAGCGCTGCTGCTGCGCGCACTCGAGCGCGGCATCACCCTGTTCGACACCGCCGCGCTGTATGGCTTCGGCGCCAACGAAACGCTCGTTGGTCGCGTGCTCAAACCGCATCGCTCGAAGATCGTGCTCGCCAGCAAGTGCGGCATGACCGGGGTGGATGGCCGCCGCGTGATCGATGGCCGGCCGGCGACCCTGAAGCGCACCTGCGACGAATCGCTGCAGCGCCTCCAGACCGATGTCATCGACCTTTACTACCTGCACCGGCGGGACTTCACGGTGCCGATCGAGGACAGCGTCGGCGCGCTGGCCGACCTGGTGCGCGCGGGCAAGATTCGCAGCATCGGCCTTTCCGAAGTGTCGGCGACCACGCTGCGGCGCGCGTACGCCGTACATCCGATCGCCGCGCTGCAAAACGAATACTCGCTGTGGACGCGCAACCCCGAGATCGCCGCGCTCGATGCCTGCCGCGAACTGGGTGTGGCCCTGGTCGCCTTCAGCCCGCTGGCGCGCGCCTTCCTCACCGGCACGCTGCGCGACCCGGAACAACAACTGGAGGCGAAGGACATCCGCCGCCAGATGCCGCGCTTCGAGCCGGCCAACTACGCGAAGAACCTCGAACTGCTGCCCGAGTACCTGCGCATCGCCGCCGCGGCGCACTGCACCCCGGCTCAACTGGCGCTGGCCTGGCTGCTCGCCAGAAGCGACAACATCATTCCGATCTTCGGCACCCGGCAGCCGGAGCATCTCGACGACAACGCCGGGAGCGCCAGCGTGAAGCTCGATCGCAGCATCGTCGAGCGTCTTGACGCACTCATCAACCCCCAGACAGTCGCCGGTCCGCGCTACAACGCGGCCACCCAGCAGGAGATCGACAGTGAAAAATTCCGATTCGAGACCTAGGAGGCGAAACATGAACGGCGGCAAACAGAAACGGGTGATACCCGGCACGACATTGTTCGACGGCGACATGGCGCGCAAGGGCTATGCGCTGAACAAGATGTGCTTTTCCTTCAACTCGGCCGAGAACCGCGCCGAGTTCCTCAGGGACCAGGCGGCCTATTGCGACAAGTACGGCCTCAATGCGCAACAGAAGCAGGCGGTGCTGAGCCTGCAGGTGCTGGACATGCTCGCCGCCGGCGGCAACGCCTATTACCTGGCCAAGCTGGGCGGCATCTTCGGCCTCGACATGCAGGACATCGGCGCCCAGCAGACCGGCGTCACCAAGGATGAATTCAAGGCGAAGCTGGTCGCCGCGGGAAGGAACTGAACATGGCAAAAATCATCGGCGGCATCAACGTCACCCACGTGCCCTATATCGGCCGTGCGATCGCCCACAACTTGCAGCAGGACCCGTACTGGAAGCCCTTCTTCGACGGCTTTCCGCCGATCCACGACTGGCTGGCGAAGCAGAAGCCCGACGTCGCCGTGGTGATCTACAACGACCACGGCCTGAACTTCTTCCTCGACAAGATGCCGACTTTCGCCGTCGGCGCCGCGCCGGAGTACCAGAACGCCGACGAGGGCTGGGGCATCCCGACCCTGCCGCCCTATCGCGGCGAGCTGGACCTGTCCTGGCACATGATCGATGCGCTGGTCGAGGAGGAATTCGACATCACCACCTGCCAGGAAATGCTGGTCGACCACGCCTTCACGCTGCCGCTGGAACTGCTGTGGCCGAACCGGAAAAGCTGCCCCGTGCGCACCGTGCCGGTCTGCGTCAACACCGTGCAATTTCCGCTGCCGAAGGCGGCGCGCTGCTTCAAGTTCGGCCAGGCCATCGGCCGCGCCATCGAATCCTGGGACTCCGACGCGCGCGTCGTGGTGATCGGCACCGGCGGCCTCTCGCACCAACTCGAAGGCCAGCGCGCCGGTTTCATCAATAAGGAATTCGACCTGATGTTCATGGACAAGCTGATCGCCGATCCGCTTTGGGTGACGCGCTATTCGGTCCCCGACCTGGTCGAGCTGACCGGCACCCAGGGCGTCGAGCTGCTCAACTGGCTGACCACGCGCGGCGCGCTGCTGGGCGAAGTGGCGAAGGTGCACGGCAATTACCACATCCCGATTTCCAACACCGCGTCCGGCCTGCTCGCGATGGAAGTCATATAGACCCCAGCCCCACAGAGAGACAAAAAAATGAGAACCCAAGTCGCCATCATCGGCGCCGGCCCCGCCGGACTCATCCTCGGCCAGTTGCTGCACAAGGCCAACATCGACGCCATCATCCTCGAAGCGCACACGCCGGACTACGTCCTGGGCCGTATCCGCGCCGGCGTGCTGGAACAGGTCGCCGTCGATCTGCTCGATGAAGCCGGCGTCGGCGCGCGCATGCATGCCGAAGGCCTGCCGCACGACGGCATCGAAATCCTGATCGACGGCCTGCGCCACCGCATCGATTTCCCCGGCCTCACCGGCGGCAAGCAGGTGATGGTCTATGGCCAGACCGAACTGACCCGGGACCTCATGGAAGCGCGCGCCGAAGCCGGCCTGCCCACCGTGTATGAGGCCAGGGAGGTCAGCGTGCATGACTTCGACGGCGAGCGGCCGTGCGTGCGCTATGTCAAGGACGGCGTCAGCCACAAGCTCGAATGCGACTTCATCGCCGGCTGCGACGGCTTCCACGGCGTCTGCCGCGCCAGCGTGCCGGCCGGTGCCATCCGCAACTTCGAGCGCGTCTATCCTTCCGGCTGGCTCGGCCTGCTCTCCGACACGCCGCCGGTTTCCGAAGAACTCATCTACGCCAGGCACGAGCGCGGCTTCGCCTTATGCAGCATGCGTTCGCACACCCGCAGCCGCTACTACCTGCAGGTGCCGCTGACGGAAAAGGTCGAGGACTGGTCCGACGACCTGTTCTGGGAAGAACTGCGCCGGCGCCTCGATGCGCCTGCCAATGCCGCGCTGGTCACCGGCCCCTCGATCGAGAAGAGCATCGCGCCCTTGCGCAGCTTCGTCGCCGAGCCGATGCGCTTCGGCAGGATGTTCCTCGCCGGCGACGCCGCCCACATCGTGCCGCCGACCGGCGCCAAGGGCCTCAACCTCGCCGCCTCCGACGTGCGCTACCTGTCGCGCGCCTTCATCGAGCACTATGGCGGCAGCAGCGCCGGCATCGACCACTATTCGGAGCGCTGCCTGCGCCGCATCTGGAAGGCCGAACGCTTCTCCTGGTGGATGACCAAGCTGCTGCACCGCTTCCCCGACACCAACCCCTTCGACCAGAAAGCGCTCGAAGCCGAACTCGATTACATCGTGCATTCGGAAGCCGGCAGGACGACGCTGGCGGAAAACTACGTGGGGTTGCCGTTCGAGGATTGACGCCGGCAGCCGCGCGCTGCGGTTTTAAGCCGGTCAAGAGTTGGCGCTGGCAAGACGGCGAATCAGGTCGTCCGCCGGTTTAGCGCGATCGTCTTCGTCGTCGGCTTGAGATTGGGCAGAACGGCTCGCTTCGCTTTCGACCAGTCGACATACGCCGTCGAATCCTGGCTCTCCCAGAACGCGCGCTCTTCGGCCTCGCTGGCGAAGCGGGGAAGGGTCTTAGTCGGCTTGTTCATAAATCGTTCGCTCCTTGCGATGCATATCGCGGGCTGAGGCCACGCAGATGATGCTGACCCCAAATCGCCGGAGATTTTATCGGGCTGCAGCCTGCTTTCCGGCGGGCTTATACGAGTCGATTTCTTTGCGGCGATTGGCGCGCCCGCGATGATCAAAGTGGGCACTGGATTCAGGGTGTATTGTTGCCGTTGTAACTTGTCCGGGGGCCGAGGATGAGATCGGTTTGGTTTTTGGCAAGCTATTGCTGCTTCATTGACTGCTTATACTGCTCAACAGAATTGTCAAGCGAAGCTAGTATTCCCTTGGCCTGTTCCTCAACTCGCTGGCTTCCTGCAGTCAGGACAAGAGACGTCAAATAGATTGGATACCACGTCTGCGGATTCCCTTTTTGAAGTGGGATTATGTTTGTCATTAAGAAGACCACCGACGCGGCCGTCCAAGCGCCTCCGGATTGTGGCGAAAGCGCCGGATCGATAGTCGTGAGGTTGATTCGTAACAAACTCGTGGATTCGTCAGCGAGTTTGTATCCGCTGGATGATCGAATTGCCTCCCGTAACGCAAATGCCAACCTTTTGCCAATGATGTCATCACCCGAGTGCACCACCGCGACGGAGACCTTTTGCTCCTGTGCCCAAGCGCTGCCAGGCATAACGAAGACAAAAAGTAGCAGGGCGAATGTCAGTCGAAACGGTTGCATGGGGCTGCTCCTTCCCTTTTGGCGGCGGCGCTAAAAAACGGCCCGCCCGCTAGACGATGAAACTGTGCAATTGATCGAGACTGTTGGGAGGCTTGATTCTTAGGACGCACCATTGGTTAGCCAATAGAAAAGCAAAGCGGCCGCCAAAGATGAACTTGCCGCGACAAACCAAGATAGAACTGTCGGCCATATACGCTCAAGAATCGGTGGCTGTGTGTCTTCTACATGAATCGAAGCGTTTGGGACAAAACGAACGTGTATAGCGAGAAGTACCTGCTGAATCGTAACGACTCCGAGAACGAACACGGCCCTGTTGGCTAACGAATCGATGCTGGGCAAGAGAACAATCATTGCCAGAAAAATGACCGCATTTAGATTAAGTCCAAAACGCTTATATGTCGTCACCAGAGTGGGTTGATGATTTTTAAGGAATCCGGAGAGCATTTCTGCCTTACCGACAACCCATGATTCTCTTATACCTTGAACTTGTACCTCATTTGCTCCACGGGCATTAAATTCAACCTTTACCAGTTTATTGATTCCATGTGCTTCAAGTTCTTGCACTTGGATCTTCAGGTACGCAATGTCGCCAAGTGCGGTGGCATCTAATAGGAAGTCATCGACATACTTTGTTACCTGACTTCCTCTTGTGTTGTAGGTCGCAATGACTCGGCCGTATCGGAAGTCCTCCCTAATGTACCGAATCAGGCGCTTAACATCATCGCCATAAAGGCGAATGGCACCTAGGCTAATGTTTCGGGTGTAGATTTGCTCTGGAATATCGCCATCAAGTTTTACTGCTGGTATCGGTAAATTGCTGTCGTGTGGATATGCCTCGAATGTTCCCGCAGTCCCAAGTGACGAATGCCATGTTCCACGTAGGTTGCCTTCTTCAGTTAGGCTCCCCTCAACCGTTAAGACGCCGAGTTCGATTTTCTGCACCGGTTCAATTGATGGATGTCCTTGAATGCGCAGTGTGTCGCCAAAAGTGCCAACAATTGAATAGACCGCCAGACCATATGCCGCATCGAGAAAGCGTAGCGTGCCGGACACAGCTGGCCCCGTACTCTCTAGCTCAATAAATAAGTTGCCGGTGTTGGTACCAAATACTCGTCCCGCCCAGAGCTTATTTAATTGCGCCACGCCAATCTCCTATAAGCCTAATGTCATATTGTTAGTGCAACAGTCTTGGCATTCCAAATAGGCACTCAGGGAAACGGAGTGCGGCCTAATCCCGTCTAAGTAACACGGGGGTATCGGATGCTAATTGCACTTCGAGCGTGGAAGGGTACTCCGATAGCATGCTGTATGCAATTTCAGCAAATCGAAGTCAGCGTCGCACTGATTTTGATCACAAGACGAACCGCCGTGCCGCCAGCGCCGACTCTTGCGCACTTCTTGATGGCCGGCAAGCCACCGCCGGCTGGCGGTCGGCAAGTTTTGACGTCGCCGAAATCAGCGACCACGACGCGGATGACCTCAGGCTGCCAGCTTTGCGCTCGCCAGTCGATTCAGGCTGACGCCCTGCTCGGCAGCCTCTGTCGCCAGGGCGCGGTGCACCTGCGGCGGAATGCGCACGCGGAACTCGCCGCTGTAGTGCTTTTCCGCCAGAGGCACGGGGATCTCCTCTCCCGCCGCCTGCATGTCGGCTACCGCTTCGGACACGACCCGTCGGATTCCCTTCAGCGCGGCTTCCGGCGTCTTCGCCAGCCACGACAGCGATGGAAATTCGGCGCAGAGGCCGACGTGTTCGCCGTCCTCGGCCGACCAGGTAACGCGGTAGGTGTAGTGATCAACGCTCATTGCGCAGTCCCTTCAGTTTGTCGATTGCAAGCAACACCTGTCTGACCTGATACGCCTTGGCCTTGCCTTTGTCGTCCTGGATGTTGATCCGCGGATCGCCCACCCAGGGCGTCTTGAAGATGGCGTGACTGGTGCCAGTCTGGTGCGGCTTCCCGAAATACGCCTCGCAAAGCTTCTTGAGATCGCCGAACCGCACATTGCTGGGTTCGCGTCGCATCTGGTCGAGAATTTTGATGGAAGACGCCATGAGTCAATGGTACCAATAGCGGCACCACTTTTCAACTTGCCGCGCCGGTCGCGCCACTGCGAAGGATCAGCACGGAATTTAGGGCCGTGGGCGGATGGCACCTCAGTCCGGCGCCTAGACTTGGGGTTCCAGGCCGAGACGGCGGGCCGTCTTGGCGAATCTGGCATCGCATGGCTTGCCCTGCTTCCTCGCCACCGCCAGGCCCTGCAAGTCGTCGACTGCCAGCGGCTTGCCGCGCCGGGCGATGCGGTCGAACAGGACCGAGGCCGGTTTCTTTTCCCCGGCACTGGCGGAACGGACCAGAATGCCGTCCCCGTCCGGCGCCAGTTCGACGCTGACGCGCGCGCCCGGCGCCAGCGAGACCTGGCGGCAAATGTCGGCAGGCAATACCACTTGCCGTTTGGCGGAAAGAATCATGGTGCTCATGGCCGTCTCCTGATGGTCGAATGGCGTCAGTGCAGGCCTATCACCGACTCTGTTCAACTGCGTTCAACGCTGCGGTTCGTCGGCAGGCGACGTGTATCGGATGCCGGTAGATACCGGGATGAATTGCGCCAATCGCCGCACCGGACATGGCTTGCACGGCGTTGCCCACTGAAGCTTATTCATCATTTTTCGGCTGTGGAACGATGCTCATCCTTCACCTGTCAACTCCGTCGCCGCCGCTCAGGCGCCCTCGCGCTCGGCGAGGCGGCGCAGGACGAGGGGAAAGGCGCCGGTCAGGAAACAGGCGACGGCCGACACGATCAATGCCCAGCCGGCCATGTCGTCATTGAACAGCGGATGGACTCTTTTCAGCAGTCCCGCCAGCGCGGCGCCGCCGGCCAACAGGCAGACGACTCCCAGCGCGGTGAAGACGATGAAGGTCCAGGGCCAGTGATGCGGTTTCATGCTTCCCTCCCGGCAGAACAAGCCCGTATGGTATTGCTTCTGGTCATGGCAGGAAGCGCCGTGCCGTCAGCGCCAACTCTTGCGATCGGGTCGGCGCCGGCGGTACGGCGCATGCAATGGTCGCCGCAGCGGAATGACCCGGACATGCGCGGACCCGGGGCTTTCCGAGGCAAAATGGCGGACCTGAGCAAGGAGCCGGAATGAACCCAGCAATAGAATCCGCTTTTCGATACAGCATCCGTGGTTTGGCGGGACTGTGCGCCATCGGGCTGCTCGCGGCCTGCGGCAAGCCCGAGTCGGGAGGCACGCCGCCGGCAAGCGCAGCGCAGGCAAAGGGCCCTTGCCTGGTCCCGCTCACCCTGCCCAATGGCGAGTTGAGCCAGGGCGATGGCGAATTGTTTGCCGCGGCGGCCGCCGGCGATGTGCGCGGCGTGGAGCAGTCGATCGAGCAGGGCGCCAATGTCAGTGCCGTCGGCGCGCTCAAACGCACACCGCTGATCGTTGCGGCATTCTGCGATCACCCGCAACTGGTGAAGCTGCTGCTGGACAAGGGCGCCCGCCACGACGCTGCCGATGCGAACGGCATGTCGCCGCTGCATGCGGCAGTCATTGTCGGCGGCATGGAGACGGCAAAGCTTCTGATCGCGGGTGGCGCCAACGTCAACGGCCGGGATGCCGCGGGACGCACGGCCTTGCATGTGGCGGCGGCAACCAATCAGGTTGCGCTGGTCGAACTGCTGCTCGCCGGCAAGGCCAATGCCGCCGCGCGCGACAAGAAAGGCAAGACCGCCGCATCGCTGGCCAACGGCAACGGCCATTCGACGCCGGGCGCCATCATCAGGAAATGGCAGGAGGCGCACAAGACGCCGCGGCCGAAGTGACCCAGGATTCCCGCAAACCCACGCCGGCCCTTGCTTGATTCGCGGCCAATTCCCCAACCCTTTATATTGGTATCTCTCTCATGCAAAGCAAACCCTTCATGACCCACGAGGATGTGACGCGCATCCTGATCGCCGCCCGCCAGGAAGCCCGCAACAACAACTGGGCCGTCACCATCGTCGTGGCCGACGACGGCGGCCACCCGCTCGCGCTGGAGCGGCTCGATGGCTGCGCGCCGATCGGCGCCTATATCGCGACCGAAAAAGCCCGCAGCGCCGCTCTGGGCCGGCGCGAATCGAAGCAATACGAAGACATGATCAATGCCGGCCGCAACGCCTTCCTCTCCGTCCCGCTTCTGCAAGGCATGCTCGAAGGCGCCGTGCCCATCGTCGTCGACGGCCAGGTGGTCGGGGCCGTGGGTGTTTCCGGGGTCAAGTCGGAGCAGGATGCCCAGATTGCCAGGGCGGGTGCGGCGGCGGCCTGACGCCTGGCGCCGCGCGGCCGGCGCGCGGTTGCGTGCTCAGGGGCCGACGCCGTGGCGTGCCCGGTCCTTGAACGAACAAATGGCGCCGTGTATGTGTCCGGGATAGTGCTGCTCGAAGACGCGGCAGATATCCGGTTTGAACAGCCATTTCCGGTCCGGCGTGGTGAATAGCCGCGCATCGATGGGCGCTTCCTGGTTTTGGTAAACCTCGAAGATCGCCACGCCGGGCGGCGCGATCTGCTGCCGGTCCAGGTACTCGATCAGGCCGCATATGGTGTCTGAAAAGTAGGACTTGTACTCGTCGCTTTCCTCGAACATGCGTATCCGCGCCTCATAGGTATAGGGCAGGGTGTCGTCGTATTTGGATTTTGGACCGATGATGTTTTCAAGCAGGCTCATGATTGATCTCCTTGAAGAGCAGTGCAGATAACAATGCTACTCCAAGGGATTCTCCCGGGGGTGCTTTCGTACCGGCCCGGTTGGTGCCCGCGGCCGGCACCGCAACGGGGCAGACCCGGAGCACCCTGTCAGGCGGCGGCCACGGCAGGCGCGAACGTAAACGCGTCGGCGAAGAACTCGTCCTCGGGCAGGCCATGCGCGATGAACTCGGCGCGCGCGGCGTCGATCATGGCCGGCGCGCCGCAGGCATAGACCTGGTAGGCGGACAGATCGGCGTGGTCTTCCAGCACGGCGCGATGCACCAGGCCGCTGCGCCCGCTCCAGGCATCCTGCGGCGTGGCGTCGGACAGCACCGGCACGTAGCGGATATGCGGGTGCGCGGCGGCCCAGCCCTGCGCCAGGTCGGGCAGGTAGAGCCCGCCGCGGTTGCGCGCGCCCCAGTAGATGTCCATCGGCCGCGCGATGTGGCTGTGAATGGCGTGCTCGACCAGGGCCTTGATCGGCGCGAAACCGGTGCCGCCGGCGACCAGGATCACCGGTTTGCTCGATTCCTCGCGCAGGAAGAAACTGCCGTAGGGGCCCTGGAAGCGCAGGATGTCTTTTTCCTTCATGCCGGAAAATACATGGCCGGTGAATTCGCCGTCGGCGATCAGGCGCACATGCAGCTGGAGGAAGCCATCGTCATGCGGCGCATTGGCGATGGAAAAGGCGCGGCGCTTGCCGTCCTTGAGCATGAACTCGACGTACTGGCCGGCGAGGAACTGCAGGCGCTCGTTGGCCGGCAGCTTGAGGCTCAGCACGATCACGTCGTCGGCCACGCGCTCGATCGTCTGCACGCGGCAGGGCATGACCTTGACCGGGATGTCCTTGGCCGTGCCCACCTCGCGGCATTCGAGCACCAGGTCGGAGAGCGGCCTGGCGCAACAGAACAGCGCCAGACCGCCGGCGCGATCGGCGGTGGACAGGGCCTGGTCCTGCGCCGCGCCGTGGTCCACCAGGCCGTCAAGCACCTTGCCCTTGCAGGCGCCGCAGGCGCCGTTGCGGCAGCCGTAAGGCAGGGTCAGGCCGGCATCGAGCGCCGCCTGCAGCACGCTATCGTCGCCATCGGTGGTGAAGCTGTGCCCGCTGGGCTGCAGGGTGACGCGAAATGGGGTGGCTGAGGGGGCAACTGAGGCCATGCGATAATCATCCGATGCGAAGATTGCTGATAATTGGTTGCGGTGACGTGATGCGCCGCGCGCTGCCGCAACTCGTGCGTTGCTGGCATGTGCTGGCGCTGGTGCGTCAACGCGATCCGCAACTGTCCGCGCTGGGCATCACGCAAATCGAGGGCGACCTCGACCGGCCCGAGACCCTGACCCGGCTTGCCGGCATCAGCGATGCCGTGATCCACAGCGCACCACCGCCCCCGCAGGGAACGGACGACACCCGCACACGAAATCTGATTGCCATTCTGCAGCGCGGCAAAAGTCTACCACGGCAACTCGTGTACATCAGCACCAGCGGCGTCTATGGCGATTGCGGCGGCGCCTGGGTCAGCGAGACACGAAGCCCCGCTGCGCAGTCGGCGCGCGCGGCACGGCGCGTCGATGCCGAACGGCGCCTGCGACGCTTCGGCCGCCATTGCCGCGTCAGCATCCTGCGCGCACCAGGCATCTATGCGGCCGACCGGCTGCCGCTGGAGCGCCTGCACAAGCGCCTGCCGCTGATGCTGCACGCCGTGGACAGCCACACCAACCACATCCATGCCGACGACCTCGGGCGCGCCTGCATCGCGGCGCTGGCGCGCGGCCGGGCCAACCGCGTGTACAACATCAACGACGACTCGTCGCTGCTGATGGGCGAATGGTTCGACGCGCTGGCCGACGCCTTTGCCCTGCCGCGGGCGCCGCGCCTGGCGCGCGAAGACGTGCGCCGCACGGTACCGGCGCTGCAGTGGTCGTTCATGAACGAATCGCGGCAACTCGACAACACCCGCATGAAGCGGGAGCTGCGCCTGCGCCTGCGCTATCCGACCGTCGCCGCCGGAATTTCGGCAGCCTTATAAAGGAAGCATCATGCTCTGGACCAAAGCCTTTCACATCGTCTTCGTCGTCAGCTGGTTCGCCGGCCTGTTCTATCTGCCGCGCATATTCGTGAACCTCGCCATGGTGCCGGCCGAGAGCCACGCCGAACGCGAGCGCCTGCTGCTGATGGCGGGCAAGCTGTATCGCTTCGTGACGCCGATCGGCGTGCTGGCGATCGGCTTCGGCCTCTGGCTGTGGTTCGGCTACGGTTTCGGCGGCGGCTGGCTGCATGCCAAGACCACGCTGGTGGCGGTCCTCGCCGCCTATCACATCTGGTGCGGCAGGCTGCTCGCCGATTTCGCCGGCGGCCGCTCGACCAAAACGCATGTGTGGTTTCGCTTCTTCAACGAGGTGCCGGTGCTGGTACTGGTCGCTATCTGCATTTTGACCGTGGTGAAACCCATCTGAACATGAACCACTATTTCGTTACCTGCCCGCGCGGCCTCGAAGCCCTGCTCGGCGAAGATCTTGCGGCCGCCGGCGGCAAGGATATAGCGACGGTGCCTGGCGGCGCCGGTTGCAACGGCAGCCTCGAAACCGGTTACCGCATCAATCTCGAATCGCGCATTGCGACGCGCGCCTTGTGGCGCGTCGCGCGCGGCGGCTATCGCAACGAAGCCGAGGTCTATCAGTTGGCTTACGACGTCGACTGGTCGCGGCTGTTTTCGGTGGATCGGTCGATCCGCGTCTATGTCACGGCAATCCGCTCGCCGCTGAAAAGCATCGAGTTCATCACGCTGAAGGTCAAGGATGCCGTCTGCGACCGCTTCCGCGCCGAGACCGGGCGGCGCCCCAGCGTCAACACGAAGAATCCCGAAGTTCGCATCCATCTCTTCATCACCGAACAGCAAGCCACGCTCTACCTCGACACCTCGGGCGAACCGCTCTACATGCGCGGCCACAAGCTGGCCAAGGTCGGCGCGCCGCTCAAGGAAAACCTGGCGGCCGGCATCCTGCGCCTGTCCGGCTGGCAGCCCGGCACGGCCCTGCTCGACCCGATGTGCGGCAGCGGCACCTTCCTGCTCGAAGCGGCGCAGATCAGCCTCGACGACGCGCCGGGCCTGTCGCGCGAACCAGGCGACTTCGGCTTCGAGCATCTGAAGTCCTTCGATGCCGGCCTCTGGCGCAAGCTGCAGCGCGAGGCCGCCGAGCGCCGCCGCGAAGCCGTCGCGCTGCCCTTGTTCGGCAGCGACATCGACCCGGACGCGGTGGCCCGCACCCGGCAGAACCTTGCCGGCGCCGGTCTCGACGATCTGGTCACGCTGCAACAGGCCGACCTGCTGACGCGGCCGGCGCCGGCGCCGGCGGGCGTGCTGGTGGCGAATCCGCCCTATGGCGAACGCCTGGGCAGCGAGGAGGAGCTGGCGGTCTTCTATCCGTTGCTGGGCGATGCGCTGAAGCAGCGCTTCAGCGGCTGGAGCTGCTGGTTCCTCTCGGCCGACACTCGCCTGCCCAAGCTGATCCGGCTGCAGACCTCGCGCAAGATTCCGCTCTACAACGGCGCGCTCGAATGCCGGCTGTACAACATCGAAATCGTCGCCGGCGGCAATCGGCGCGAGCGGCCAACGTAAGGCGCGGCGATCGGAAGCGCCCTGTATCGTCGAGCGCAGCGAGCCGCTCAGTAACCCCCCGCGAGGGGCGAGGCGGGAATTCGCGACGCATGCATCGCGCCGCCGCAGCCGGCTGGCTGTGCAAAGCCAGCCGTGGGCCGCGCAGCGGAAGGGGGGCGGGCGACCAAATGTTTAAGTCTTTCGCGGATCGCGAAAGACTTAAACAATATCCAGGTGCTGGATGCCGGAGCTGCGATCCATGTCCTGCGACTGCTTGCTGTTGAGCTTGATCATCAGGCGCACTTCGTTCATCGAATCGGCGAAGCGCAGCGCATCGTCGTAGCTGATGCGGCCCTCCTCGAACAGGTCGAACAGCGCCATGTCGAAGGTTTTCATGCCGAGCTCCTTCGACTTCTTCATGATCTCCTTGATGCCGTGGATCTCGCCCTTGAAGATCAGATCGGCGATCAGCGGCGAATTGAGCAGAACCTCCACGGCCGCGGCGCGGCCCTTGCCTTCCTTGACCGGAATCAGGCGCTGCGAGACGATGGCCTTGAGGTTCAGCGAAAGATCCATCAGCAACTGTGGACGGCGTTCCTCGGGGAAGAAGTTGATGATGCGGTCGACCGCCTGGTTGGCATTGTTGGCGTGCAGCGTGCCCATCGCCAGGTGGCCGGTTTCGGCAAAGGCGATGGCGTGCTCCATGACTTCGCGGTCGCGAATCTCGCCGATCAAAATCACGTCGGGTGCCTGGCGCAGGGTGTTCTTCAGCGCCACCTCCCATGAGTCGGTATCGACGCCGACCTCGCGCTGGGTGATCACGCAGTTGCGGTGGTCATGGACGTATTCGACCGGATCCTCGATGGTGATGATGTGGCCGTAGCTGTTCTGGTTGCGGTAGCCGATCATCGCCGCCAGCGAGGTCGACTTGCCCGAACCGGTGCCGCCGACAAACAGTACCAGCCCGCGCTTGGTCATGACCACGTCCTTCAGCACCGGCGGCAGCTTGAGATCCTCCATTTCGGGAATCTGCACGTTGATCGTACGCAGAATCATGCCGACACGACCCTGCTGGACGAAGGCGTTGACGCGGAAGCGGCCGATGCTGGCCGGGGAAATCGCGAAATTGCATTCCTTGGTCGCCTCGAACTCGGCGGCCTGCTTGTCGTTCATGATCGCGCGCGCCAGTTCCTGCGTATGTTGCGGCGACAGTGGCTGGGTGGTCGCCGGCGTCATCTTGCCGTCGATCTTCATGGCCGGCGGAAAGCCGGAAGTTATGAACAGGTCCGACCCCTTCTTCTGCATCATCATTGTCAGAAGCTGGTACATGAATTTGAGGCCTTCGTCGCGTTCCATGATGTTCCTCGTCAATCAATTTGAGCCGCAAGGCGGCGATCTAACGTAGTCAACTCCCCTTGAGGGGAGGCCGGGAGGGGTGGACGTTACTCGCAAACAAGGACAATTTTCCCGGCTGTCAGCCGGGGAAATTGTCCTTGTTTGCCGCCTTGCTGCGCGCCTCTCCGGGAGAGATTATCTTGCGCTTGACCAGGTCCTGCAGGTTCTGGTCCAGCGTCTGCATGCCGTACTGCTGGCCGGTCTGGATCGCCGAATACATCTGCGCCACCTTGGCCTCGCGGATCAGGTTGCGGATGGCCGGGGTGCCGACCATGATCTCGTGCGCGGCGACGCGGCCGGTGCCGTCCATGGTCTTGCACAGGGTCTGCGAGATCACCGCCTTCAGCGATTCCGACAGCATGGCGCGGATCATTTCCTTTTCCGCGGCGGGGAACACGTCGATGATGCGGTCGATGGTCTTCGCCGCCGACGAGGTGTGCAGCGTGCCGAACACCAGGTGGCCGGTCTCGGCGCCGGACATGGCGAGGCGGATGGTTTCCAGGTCGCGCATTTCGCCGACCAGGATCACGTCCGGGTCTTCGCGCAGGGCGGAGCGCAGGGCGTTGTTGAAGGACAGGGTGTGCGGACCGACCTCGCGCTGGTTGATCAGGCACTTCTTGGTTTCATGGACGAACTCGATCGGGTCCTCGACAGTCAGGATGTGGCCGTATTCATTCTCGTTCTTGTGATTGACCATCGCCGCCAGCGTGGTGGACTTGCCGGAACCGGTCGGCCCGGTGACCAGCACCAGGCCGCGCGGCTGGTCGGCCAGTTCCTCGAAAATCTTCGGGCATTTGAGATCTTCCAGCGACAGGATCTTCGACGGAATGGTGCGCATCACCGCCGCCGCGCCGCGGTTCTGGACAAAGGCGTTGACGCGGAAGCGCGCCAGGTTCGGCACCGCGAAGGAGAAATCGCACTCCAGATTTTCCTCATAGGCCTTGCGCTGGCCGTCATTCATGATGTCATAAATCATGGCATGCACGTCCTTGTGCTCCATCGGCGGCAGATTGATTTTGCGCACGTCGCCATGGACCCGGATCATCGGCGGCAAGCCGGCGGACAGGTGCAGGTCGGAGGCCTTGTTCTTGACGACGAAGGTGAGCAGTTCGGTGATGTCCATGAGCGCTTTCCTCTAGATGGGGTGCGATATACTTTGAAAACGCTATATGACATCAATCGCCGCCAACTTGCAAGCCGTGCGTGCACGCATCGCCGCCGCCTGCGTTGCTGCGGGACGGCCGCTGGATGCCGCGCAATTGCTGGCGGTTTCCAAGACCTGGCCAGCGGCCAGCGTGCGCGAAGCGGCCGCCGCGGGACAGCGCGCCTTCGGCGAGAACTACGTGCAGGAAGCCGTCGGCAAGGCCGCCGAGCTGGCCGCCGATTTAGCCGCGCCGAAACTCGATTGGCATTTCATCGGCCCGCTGCAGAGCAACAAGACGCGAGCGGTGGCGGAACATTTTGCCTGGGTGCATTCGGTGGACCGCCTGAAGATCGCCGAGCGGCTCGCCGCGCAGCGCCCGCCCGGCATGCCGCCGCTGCAGGCTTGCATCCAGGTCAATGTTTCCGGCGAAGCCTCGAAAAGCGGCTGTGCGCCGGACCAGGCCGCCGCCCTGGCGCATGCCGTGGCCGCCCTGCCCGGCCTGCGCCTGCGCGGATTGATGGCGATTCCCGAGCCGGGCGACGACAACCGCCTGCAGCGCAGCCGCTTCGCCCTGTTGCGGCAGTTGCGCGACCGGCTCAACGCGGAAGGACTGAGGCTCGACACCCTGTCGATGGGCATGAGCGAAGACCTCGAGGCAGCGATAATGGAAGGCGCGACCATCGTGCGCGTCGGCACCGCAATTTTCGGCAAACGGGATTACACGACATGAAGATTACATTTATTGGCGGCGGCAACATGGCCGTCGCCCTGAT
>JAXMJU010000230.1:0-5702 GCA_034376265.1 Sulfuritalea sp. | reverse complement strand
GCCGGCGCTGGCGCCGTCCTTGCCCTGGTTGATGCGGCCGAGGTAGGCCAGCGCGTTGTCGACGCCGTACAAATCGCGTCCGGGCAGGCTGACTTCGCGCGCACGGCGCGCGCCGAGGCCGAGGAAGACCGCCTCGTTCTCGTCGCGCAATTTCAGGAAGTGCTCGGCATCGCCCTCGGCGCCGAGCTCGAAGCGCACGCCTGCCTGTTCCATGAGGATGCGGCGCCGGTCCAGTGCGCGCTTGTCGAAGCGGAAGGGCGGCAGGCCGCTCGATAGCATGCCGCCGATCGCGGTGTCGCGGTCGTAGACCGTCACGTTCCACCCGGCGCGGTTCATCGCCTCGGCGAAGGCCAGCCCGGCCGGGCCGGCGCCGATCACCGCGGCATCCTGGTCGAGTCGCCTGGCCGGCGCCAGTTGCGGGCGCCAGCCGCGCGTCAGGGCTTCCTCGGTCACCGCGTGTTCGATGGCGCCGATGGCGACGGCTGCCTCGCCCTGGCGCAGGCGGGCGCAGGAGCCTTCGCAGAGCCGATCCTGCGGACACAGGGCACCGCACAGTTCCGGCATCGGGGAGGTAGCGGCCATGATCTCGGCGGCGGCTTCGATCCTGCCCTTGGCGGCCTGCATCAGCCATTCCGGAATCCGGTTGTGCAACGGGCAGGCGGTGCGACAGGTGGGTTCGCCGCAATCGAGGCAGCGCGATGCCTGGGTCTGGATTTCGGCCAGCGGCAGGCGTTCGGCGCAGGCGTCGATGCGCGGCAGCTCGGGGGCGGCGACGCGGCGCAGCAGGTGGCTCGCGTCCTGGCGCAGCGCCGGGCGCAGCAGGTTGCGCACGTCGCGGATCTCCAGCGCATCGGTGGGGCAGGAGACTACGCAGCGCGCGCAGCCCATGCAGTCTTCGAGGCCGGTGACGCGGCCGTGGGCCTTGCCCTGCTGCCATACCGGGATGCCCATGTCGCAGGCCTGCTCGCAGCGGCCGCAGTCGATGCAGCGCTTCTCGTCCATCTTCACGTCGTAGAAGCCGGCGTGGTTGAGCAGGCCGAAGGTGGCGCCGAAGGGGCAGAGGAAGCGGCAATAGGCGCGGTTGCCGACCAGCGGGGCGATGAAGAAGGTGCCGAAGTAGGTCGCGGCGACCAGCAGGTAGAAGCCGCTGACGAAGGACAGCGTCCAGGAGTTGGGCGGGTACTGCGTCGCCACCAGTACGCCGACGTAGTAGATGAAGAAGAACCACTTGATGTGGCGCAGCTTCCAGGCCAGTTCCGAGCGCGGCGAGTTCTCGCGGAAGGCGAAGCCCACCGTCTCGCGGATGCCGACGCAGGGGCAGCCGAAGCCGCAGATCACGCGCCGGCCGAAGAGGAAGACCAGCGCCAGCACCAGGAAGAAAGTCAGCGTGCCCGGCGTGTGCAGCGAGGGGAACACCGGCTGCGACCAGAGGTAGCCGATATAGGGTTCGAAGAAGGGATTGAGCCAGGGCACCAGCCACCACAGCCCGGTCACCACGCCGACCAGGATGATCAGGCGGCGCCGCGTGTAGGCGTTCTTCTCGGCGACGATGCGCCAGATGCCGAAGGCCAGGATGATGGCGTATTCGGTATAGCGGTTGAGCCAGATCGGGCTTTCGAACAGGAACAGCCAGGTCTCGTTGAGCCAGCCGACGAAGGCCAGGGTGAAGGCAAGAAGCGAAAGCAGCTTGACCGGCCAGCCGTAGCGCGAGGGCAGCGTGTCCTGCTCGCCGGCGCCGACGCAATGGGGCGCGCGCGGGAAGCCGCCGACCGGCTCAAGCGTGATGGCGGCCAAGGGCGCTCGTTGCGGGAGCCGTGTTCCAGTCGGTCGGATAGCCCAGCTCGCGCCAGGCGAGTATCCCGCCGCGCACTACGCGCAGGCCGGAAAAGCCATGCTTCGCCAGCAGGCGCGCGGCCTGACCCGAGCGCACCTGGGTGCGGCAGATCAGCACCACGCCGTCCTTGCGCCATTGCGTCAGTTCGTCGATGCGCGCGGGGAGTTCGCCCAGCGGCAGGTTCAGTGCGCCGGGGACGTGGCCGGTCTCACCGTCGAAATCCTTGGCGTCGCGCACGTCCACCACGGCAATGCCACCTTCGGCTTGCAATGTTCGCAGAATCTCCGGCGTGATCATCAAGCCGGCCTTGAACTGGCGTATGAGGCGCGGCAGGAACATCAGCGCTGCCGTGACTGCCAGCGCCAGCATGCCGTTGCGGATGGCATTGGCATCGCCGGCTAGCGCCGCGCGCCCGGCATGGCCTAGCCAGGCATACGCCAGCGCGCCGGGCAGCATGCAGACGGCCGAGGCCAGCGCGTAGGAAGCCAGCGGAATGCGCGTCAGGCCCAGTGCGTAATTCACCACGTTGAAGGGAAACAGCGGCACCAGGCGGACAAAGGCGACGAAATGCCAGCCCTCGGCCTCGACGCCCTCGATCAGTTGCTTGAGCCGGCCGCCGGTCTTCTGCGCCACCCAGTTGCCAGCCAGGTGACGTGCGACAAGGAAGGCCAGCACCGCACCGAGCGTGGCGCCGGCCAGGCTGTAGAGCGCGCCGGGCAACACGCCGAACAGGGCGCCGGCAGCCAGAGTCAGCACCGAGCCGGGCAGGAACAGCACCGTGCCGGCGGCATAGACGGCGATGAACAGGATCGGCGCCCACCAGCCCGCTGCCGACAGCCATTGCTGCAGGGCATCCTGGGAAAACTGTTCGCGGTTGGCGAAGGCCAGCGTCAGGCCGGCCGCCAGCGCGACGATCAGTGCGGCGCGGGCCAGGCTAGCGAGGCTCATGGCTCGCCTCGGTGCCATGGCCGATGGCATAGTCATCGCCGGAGCTGACGAAGGGAAGCGCCAGCATGCCGGAGAGGCTGATACAGCGCGGATCGCCGGTCAGGCCCTGGACGCCGATGGCCATGCGTTCCTGGGGCAGCCGCGCAGCGGCGCGGTAGGTGCCGAACAAACGATCCCACCAGGTCAGGTTGAAGCCGAAGTTGCTGTTGGCTTCAGCCACGTTCGTCGAGTGGTGTACCCGGTGCATGTCGGGTGTCACCAGCAGCCGGCGCAGCATTGCATCGACCCCGGCAGGCAGCTTGAGGTTGGCGTGATTGAACATCGCGGTGGCATTGAGCAGCACCTCGAACACCAGCACGGCGGCAGCCGGCGCGCCGAGCACGGCGATCACGGAAAACTTGATCAGCATCGAGAGGATGATCTCGACCGGATGGAAGCGCGCGCCGGTGGTGACGTCGAAATCCGGGTCGGCATGGTGCACCCGGTGCAGGCGCCACAGCGCGGGTACGGCGTGGAACATCACGTGCTGCAGGTAGATGGCGAAATCCAGCGCGACGACGGCGAGGACCAGCGCCGCCCACTGCGGCAGCGCGAGGTTGTTCAACAGGCCCCAGCCGCGCTCGGCGGCGAAGCTGGCGAAGCCCACGGCGGCCAACGGAAAGACCAGCCGCAGCAGGACGCTGTTGAGCACGACGAGACCCAGGTTGGCGGTCCAGCGCTGCCGGCGCGAATGGAGGCGGACGCGACGCGGCGCTGCCGCCTCCCACGTCGCCATCAATGCAAAGATGCCGAAGAAGGCGGCAAGCCGGATCGCCGGTTCATTCGCCAGCGCGAATTCGTTGAATGTCATCGTCACTCCTCCTACACTGGCGCTTGCGCCCGCAAGGGCCAATGCTTACAATGGCCTGCAATTCAATTAATCAACTGATTAGTTGAATAATAAGGAGCGGCTCGGACGATGTCAACCGGAAACTTCAAGCAGGACATATATGCGCAGCTGGCGCGCGTCGCCAAGGCGTTCGGCCACGCCAACCGGCTGGAGTTGCTGGAATTCGTGGCGCAGGGGCCGCGCAGCGTCGACGAACTGGCGACCATGACGAAGCTGTCGGTGGCCAACGCCTCCAAGCATTTGCAGGAACTGCGTCACGCCGGTCTGGTGCGGGCGCGCAAGGAAGGCGTGCGGGTGTTCTACGAAGTCGCCGGAGCGGACGTGGTCGACCTGCTCGGCGCGCTGTCCACCGTGGCCGAATCGCGTCTGGCCGAAGTCTCGCAACTGCTGCGTACTTACATCACGGCGCGCGACGATCTCGAGCCGGTGCCGGCTGCAGAACTGCTCGACCGCGTACGCCAGGGTCTGGTCACCGTGCTCGACGTGCGTCCGCCAGAGGAATATGCCGCCGGCCACGTGCCCGGCGCAATCAACATCGCTTCCGATGCCCTCAGCAGCCACCTGCGCCGCCTGCCCAAGGGGCGCGAGGTCATCGCCTATTGCCGCGGACCCTACTGCCTGCTCTCGGTCGACGCCGTGGCGCTGCTGCGCGAGAAGGGCTACAAGGCCCGGCGTCTGGTCGATGGCTTTCCGGAATGGAAAGCCTCGGGTCTGCCAGTGGAGGCTTGATAGGACGGCATCGCTTGCAGTAGCTGGCGGATATTGCCGAGATCATTCAGCGAGGAGCGATGACACCGGAGTCGATCGGCCTGCCCCTAGCGCAATCCGGGTTTGCGCGCGATGACCGTGACGAAGGACTTGATGGTTTGCCCCGGCGCCTCGAAATTGCGGTACTCGATATGCAGGAATTCCCAATCGGCAAAACGCCGGCGAAGCTCGTCGCGCGCCAACAGGCAGTGACTGCCGGGCTGGAATATTGCGGAATAGGTGGTGCCCTCGATCAGCGTATTGATCACGGCGATGCCGCCCGGGCGAACCCGTTCCTGCAGCATCGCCAGCTTGCACAGCGTGCTTGCGCGGTCGAAGAAATCTACGCTGTGGTTCGATGCGGTTATGGACGCCGAGGCCATCAGAACACCAGCACCTTGTTCGGCTAATAATCTAATTAATCTTAGAATAAAACTCTTGAGGCAGATCAACAATATCACTAAATCGGCGAATGATTTGACAGACGATCGGCGAAACAATAGATTGATCGCCATGAACAACCCGCGACGGATCAAGGATCTGCTCTACGAACAGGTGGCCCGCATCGGCAAGGCGGCAAGCAGCCCGAAGCGACTGGAACTGATCGAACTGCTGTGCCAGGGCGAAAAAACCGTCGATGCCCTGGCGCGCGAAGCGGCCATCAGCATGAAGCTCGCCAGCGCGCACTTGCGCGAATTGCGCGCGGCGAATCTGGTCGAGACAGAGAAGCAGGGCAAGTACGTGATCTACCGGATCGCCAATCGGCAGGTCGCCGATTTTTGGGTGACGATCCATTCGCTCGCGGAAGATCGTCTGGTGGAATTGCGCCTGATCATCGAGCAGATGGTCAGCCACCCGAAGGAACTGGCGCCGCAGGATCGCGACGGCCTGGTCAGGCTGGCGCGCAAGGGCGATGTGGTGGTGCTCGACGTGAGGCCGGCGGACGAGTATCTCGCCGCACACCTGCCCTTTGCCCGCTCGATTCCGCTCGATGAACTGAAGCAGCGGCTTGCCGAATTGCCCAGGGGCAAGATGGTCGTCGCCTATTGTCGCGGGCCGTATTGCCTGATGGCGCTCGACGCCGTGGAACTGTTGCACAAGAAGGGCTACGAAGCGTTGCGGCTGCCGGAAGGCGTCGCCGAGTGGGGCATCGCGCCGGTGCGCTGAAACATCCCACCAGGGGATACCGTCCGCCCCGCTGGGGCGGACATAAAAAACCGCCGGACATGCCGGCGGTTTTTACTTGGTGAAAGACCTTGTCAGAGATTCTTCGTATCGTGACAG
>JAXMJU010000229.1:0-15612 GCA_034376265.1 Sulfuritalea sp. | reverse complement strand
CCCCCGCGGCGGAATCCCGTGCATAAATGGACCATGCCGCTGCGCTATTTCATTGTCCAGGGCGTCGGCGACGAGGAACTGCATCGCAAGCTGATTGTTACGCATTTTCAGCATCTGGCCGCAATCACCGGTATGTCGATCGAGCCCGCCGCAAGCCAGGCGGCGGCCAATTTCCTGGTCGTGCTGACCAGCGAAGACAGGCTGGAGCAGGAGTTGCCGCGCTATTTCGGCAGCGGTTCGGCGGCCCAGCGCGCAGCCCTGTTCCGCGGCAGCCTGTGCCTGGCCAGCTTCGCCGTCGAGCGCAAGAAGGGTTCGATAGTGCGCGGCGTGGCGATCATTCCGGTCGATAGGGCGCGCGGGAACGGCGATCTGGTTTCCTGCGTGGTCGAGGAGCTGACCCATGCCATGGGCTTGCCCAACGATTCACCGAAGTTCTTTCCGTCGATTTTCAGCCGCAAGTCCCCCCATGCATACCTGACGGGTCTCGATCATCTGCTGCTGCGCATGCTCTACGATCCGCGCGTCAAGCCCGGCATGAACGCAAACACGGTGCGTCCGATCCTGCAGACGATCGCCGCCGAGTACCAGCGCGACCAACGCTTCGACGGCGCCGAGAAGATCGCCGCCGAGAGCGGCCTGGCGGGCCTCGACCCTTAGACCCTTCCGACTGCGGCGCCAGGAAGGCGCTGTCCGCTGCCAGGGCAAGCCCGCCGTGCGTGGCACGGCGAATGCCACGTCGTTGCGCCGCAGGTTTGCGATACCCCCGCTGATTGCATTGACACTCGCAATGACGCGAGCGTAGGATCGAATCGCAATGCTGCCGGGAAAGTCCGTGAAATCAATCCACAAGTATCTCCATGCCTAAGGCGCACACCTTGTTCTCGTCAACAAGTGCCCCCGTCGATGACCATCCGGAGCTGATTTTTCACGAGGATGATTCGACGCTGGGTCACACCATCTGGTTGATTTTCGTCGGGGCGCTGATCTACGGTGGACTGCTGTTGCTGGCATCGCCGGAAGACTATCGAGGGCGAATCTACGGCGTCGGCGGCCTGATGGTTCTCGCCATCGCCGCGCAGTTGACCCTGCGCTACCGCAGTAATGTTGCGGCGGTGCGCCTGCTCGCCGTCGGCGGCTGGATTTTTGCGACCTATGCCGCCTTCGTTGGCGAAGGCGTGCGTGCCCCTATCCTGATCGCCTATCCGGTCATATTGATTTTCTCGGGATGGATGTTGGGTGTCCGCTATTGCCTGGGGCTGCTCGTCGCCAGTTGCGTCGCCGTGATTTTCATGGCCATGGGCCAGCAGGCCGGCCTTATCGGCTATCTCAGGCCGGCCACCCCGGTCATGATGACCGTCGTGCACCTGTTCGTCCTGGCGATGAGTGCGACCTTGACGATCTATCTGCTGGATTTGTTCCGCGAACGCTACATCGAAGAGTGCCGTTTGAACGACGAGATCAGCGTGCATCTCAAGGCCGTCGAAAAGCGCGAAGGCTACCAGCGTGCCCTGCTCGAAAATCTCCCGTTCATGGTCTGGCTGAAGGACGAGCAGGGCCGTTACCTCGCCGTCAATCAGGCCTTTGTGCGGGGCTTCGGCTGGCCGTCCGCGGAAGCCGTGGTGGGCAAGACCGACCTCGATATCGCCGCATCGAACATGGCGGGGAAGACCCACCCGGAAGACATTACGGTGATCAAAAGCATCGGCCGCAGCCCGGTCGAGGAGTTGATCGACATCGGCGGCAAGCTTCGCTGGTGCGAGACTTGCAAGTCCCCCGTGCTGGTTGATGGACAGGTGGTCGGCATGGTCGGCTACGCCCGCGACATTACCGACCGCCAGGCGGCGCAGCCGCCCGGCTCGCCCCCTTGAGCGATCGGTCGCGTCGACAATCCGGTTGCTAGACCACTCCCGCCGCGCGCAGTGCCGCGACGTCTTCCGCACTGCGCCCCAGTTCGTGCAGCACCGCCTCCGTGTCCTGTCCCAGCACGGGCGGCGCACGCCGATAATCGATCGGCGTGGCGGAGAAGTGGATCGGGTTGCCCACCTGCGGCGCCGTGCCGCCGGCAGGGTGAGGCATCTCGACCTGGAGGCCGCGATGCCGCACCTGCGGGTCGGCGAACACGCCGGCCAGGTCGTTGATCGGGCCGCAGGGCACGGCGGCGTTTTCCAGCAAGGCGATCCAGTCGGCGGTGGTTTTCATCACCGTGGTCTGGCGCAGCAGCGGGATCAGTTCGGCGCGATGCCTGACGCGTGCCGCATTGCTGGCGAAGCGCGGGTCGGCACGCCATTCGGCATGGCCGGCGATGTCGCAGAAGCGCGCGAACTGGCCGTCGTTGCCGATGGCCAGGATCATGTCGCCGTCGGCCGTGGGGAAGTCCTGGTAGGGCACGATGTTGGGATGGCTGTTGCCCATGCGGCGCGGTGCCGTGCCCGAGACCAGGTAGTTCATCGCCTGGTTGGCCAGGCAGGCCACCTGCACGTCGAGCAGCGCGAGGTCGATGTGCTGCCCCTGGCCGGTCTTCTCGCGATGCAGCAGGGCGGCGAGGATCGCATTGCCGGCGTAGAGGCCGGTCAGGATGTCGGTCAGTGCCACGCCGACCTTC
This sequence comes from Sulfuritalea sp., assembly GCA_034376265.1. GTDB lineage: Bacteria > Pseudomonadota > Gammaproteobacteria > Burkholderiales > Rhodocyclaceae > Sulfuritalea. The sequence continues at coordinate 13,010 of JAXMJU010000229.1, read as the reverse complement.
TGCGGCCCGGCGCCTTCCTCGCCTTCGGCGCGGCCGGTGACGCTCATCAGGCCGCCCATGCCCTGGATCAGGAAATCGTAGCCGGCGCGTGCCGCGTAAGGGCCGTCCTGACCGAAGCCGGTGATCGAGCAGTAGACGAGTTTCGGATTCAGCGCGGCCAGGCTCGGGTAGTCGAGGCCGTAGGCCTTGAGCCCGCCGACCTTGAAATTTTCCAGCACCACGTCGGATTGCGCGGCGAGCTCGCGCACGATCTGCTGCCCCGCCGGCTGGGTGATGTCGACCGTCAGCGAGCGCTTGTTGCGGTTGGTGCACAGGAAATAGGCGGCGTCGGTGGTCGGCTGGCCCGCGCCGTCGGCCAGCCAGGGCGGCCCCCAGCCGCGCGTGTCGTCGCCGCCTTTTCCATTAGCTCCGGGCTTCTCGATCTTGATCACCTCGGCGCCGAGATCGCCGAGCAGCTGCGAGGCCCAGGGCCCGGCCAGCACGCGCGACAGATCGAGGACCTTGAGATGCGACAGGGCGCCCATGCGTGGCGGGTTCAGGTGAACGTTACGAGGTCTTGCCCAGCAGTTTTTCCTTGAGGTCGTCCTGCGCCGGCTGGTCGCCGAGCCAGATCCGCAGCAGGGCGCTATAGAAATCCTCGCCGGCGATGTCGCCGCCCTTGGGCGTGCCGTTGAAGGACAGCCGCGTTCCGCTCTCGGGCAGCCAGTCGAGATTCACCACCGATTTTTCCGCTGCGGTGCCTATCGTCAGCATGGCGCTACGGAACTGGTCGATCCTCGGCTGCAGGGTCTTCAGCGTCGCTTCGTCGTGATTCTTCGTCAGGGCGTCGAGCAGGGCATTGACGAAATCCTCGGCGCTCAGCTCGCGCAGGGTGACGATGGCGATGCGTTTGGCGCCCTTGGCGGCGAGCACCTCCGCCGTGGTCGCCGCCTTCTGCGGCAGGTAGAGTCCGATCGCATAGACCTTGAAGAAGACCCGGCTGCGCAGGCCGGCGCCGTTGATCACCGTGTCGCCAGCACCGACTTTCTGCGTGTCGTCGAACTTCACACCGGCCACGTCGAGCGCAGCAAGCGCCGGCAGGGCGAGGGCCAGCAACAGCAGGGCAAGGATCTTTTGCATGACGGGATCTCCTCGGTTCGGTTGTCGGCCGCCATCATAGCGTCGACGCGACCATGCTATCGTTGCGTCATCGAGCGGCGGGGAGAATGCCATGCAGCGCAGCGTGTTGGGACTCGGGATCTTTCTGGCGGCGGGCCTGGCGCAGGGCGCCGAAGCGCCGCGCGAGGTCAGCTCCGGCGCGGCGCAGCGCGAAGCCGTCGCCGTCACGGTGTACAACGACGATCTGGCGCTGGTGAAGGAACGCCGCCGGGTCGAGCTGCCGGCCGGGCTGACGCGTCTGTCGCTGCGCGACGTGGCGGCGCAGATGCGCCCCGAGACGGCGCTGTTGCGCGCGGTCAGCGGGCCGCCGCTGGGCCTCATCGAACAGAACTTCGATTTCGACCTGCTGACGCCGCAGAAGCTGCTGGAAAAGTACGTTGGCCGCGAGGTGACGGTGATCCGCTCGCACCCGACCAGCGGCGAGGAAAGACGCGAGACCGCCACGGTGCTGGCCGCCGGCCAAGGCACTGTATTGCGCTTCGCCGACCGCATCGAAACCGGCGTGCCGGGGCGGCTGGCCTTCGACAGTGTGCCGGCCAACCTGCGCGATCGTCCCACGCTCTCGGTGCTGCTCGACGCCGCCGGCGGCAAACAGGCGGTCGAGCTTTCCTATCTGACCGGCGGTCTGTCGTGGAAGGCGGACTACGTCGCGAACTTGTCGACCGACGGCAAGAGCCTCGACCTCAATGCCTGGGTCACGTTGATCAACCGCAGCGGCGCCGGCTTCGACGACGCGACGCTGCAACTCGTCGCCGGCACGGTGAATCGCGTGCGGCAGACGGATTCGCGCGTGTTTGCCATGGCGCCCGCGGCGGCGCGCGCGAAGTCGCAGGAAGCCACGCAGGAAGCGCTGCTCGATTACCACCTCTACAGCTTCGAGCGGCCGACCCGCATCGCCGACAACCAGACCAAGCAGCTCGCGCTGCTGGCGGCCAGCGCCGTGCCGGTGCGCCGCGAATACCTGCTGGCCGGCAACGACTGGTATTACCGCGACCGTCAGGGCCAGATCGGACAGAAATTGAAGCCCGCGATCTTCCTCGAATTCCACAACCAGGGCGGCCAACTCGGCAAACCGCTGCCGGCCGGCATCGTGCGCGTCTATGCGCGCGACAGCAAGGGGGCGGCGCAGTTCGTCGGCGAGGATCGCATCGAGCATACGGCGAAGAACGAAAAGCTCAAGCTCAGGCTGGGCGAAGCCTTCGACATCACTGCCGAGCGCCGGCAGACCTCCTACCGCAGGATTGCCGACAATGTCAGCGAAAGCGCCTGGCGCATCGAATTGCGCAATGCCAAGGACGAGGCGGTGACGGTCAAGGTGCAGGAACCCCTGCCCGGCGACTGGGAGATACTGCAGCAGAGCCACCCGCACCGAAAGGAATCGGCGCGCGTCGCGGCGTGGAACATCGCGCTGCCGGCCGGCGCCACGACGCTGCTGGAGTACACGGTGCGCGTGAAGTGGTGAGCCGCGAGTAACGGCTCGCCGCTATAATCATCGACAGTACTGATCGGCGGATGCGGCTCTTTTATGCGGCAGACCGTGGGCGGGCCGTGGCACGAGGTGCCGGCAGCAAAGGAAATCGGAGGAGTCCAAGTGAGTGATCGTTCAACGGCAGGCGGCTATGCCGCCACGGCCGGTCGCGGCGCTGCCGCGGAAATATGGCAGGGCGTGCTGGCTGCGGGCTTCATCGGACTGGCGGCGGCGCTGCTGGGCGGCGCCGATGGCAGCGGCTGGCTGGCGGCGGGATTCGTCGCCTACTCTGCCGTTTTCGTGCTCGTCACCGCCAGCTTGCAGCGGCGCCGCGCGTTGGGCCAGCTGCAGGTTCTGGAGCAGGAACTGGAGCGCTTCGCCGCGCCTCGGCCCGATCTGGCCCGGCGTCTGTCCGAGGACGGGGCGACCGCCAGGATCGCGCAAAACACCAACCAACTGCTCGATGGCGCGCACAAGCTGGTCGCGGACATACGCCAGACCGGCACCCGGGTGGCCGTCGAGGCGGCCAAGCTGAATCGGCGCGTGCATCAGACCTCGTCCCTGGCGGCGAAGCAGCGCGAGCTGGCGACGGCGGTGTTCGCCGCCAGCGCGACCACCAGCGATGCGATCCGCTCCCTGACCGAAAACGCCGACGCCGTCAGCGCCTCGACCGCCAGGCACCTCGATGCCTCGCGCCAGTCCTACCAGGAACTGTTGGAGGTCACCCAGCGCATCAGCGAGATCGCCAAGCACGCGCAGACCTTCGCCGCGGTGGTCGATGAACTGAGCAAGAAGTCGGCGCAGATCCGCGACATCGGCCTGATGATCAACGAGATCTCCGACCAGACCAATCTGCTGGCGCTGAATGCGGCGATCGAGGCGGCGCGCGCCGGCGAATCGGGCCGCGGCTTCGCGGTGGTGGCCGACGAGGTGCGCAAGCTGGCGGAGAAGGTCAAGTCGGCGACCAGCGTGATCGCCGAAAACACCACGGCGATGATCGGCCTGGTCGGCGTCACCGAGCAGGAAACCGTGCGCATCCGCGAGGACAGCCGGATCACCAACGATGTCGTGTCGCGCTCCTCGCAGAGCTTCTCGCTCATGGTGGAAGACTTCGGCCGCATGAGCGAGCAACTGGCGAGCATCAGTGGTTCGGTGCACAACATCGGCGACATCAATGCGACGGCCAACGAGCGGATCGGCGAAATCCACCAGTTCAGCGAGCAGGTTTCCGCGCAGATGAGCGAGGCGGAACGCTTCTCCTCCGAGCTGCGCGAACTCACCGAGCGCATCCAGTCGGTGGCGACGCGCTTTGCCATCGGCGGCAGCGTCATGGACCGCATCATGAGCTCGGCCGGCGCCTGTCATCAGCGCGCCACGGCCTATCTGGAGGCCGCCGAGGCGAAGGGCCTGCCCGTCTTCGACCAGAACTACCGCCCGATCGCCGGCAGCAATCCGCCGCGCTACAGCACCGGCTACGACGCCGCCGTGGAAGCCGACCTGCAGCGCATCTACGACGAACTGCTGGAGCAGACGCCGGAGCTGATGATGAGCCTGGTGGTGGATACCAAGGGCTACGCGCCCGCGCACAACCGGCGCTATTCCGAAGTGCCTACCGGCGCCTATCAGCACGACCTGTTGAAGACTCGCCACAAGCGCATCTTCGACGACTTTGCCGGTGCGCGCTCGGCGCAGAATCGCGAACCCTGCCTGGTGCAGACCTACCTGCGCGATACCGGCGAGGTGCTGTGCGAACTGAGCATTCCGGTCATGATTAAGGGCCGCCACTGGGGCGCCTTTCGCACCGCCTTCCTGCCGGCCGCGCTCGAAGCCTAGCCGCCGCGACCGCGTCAGTTCAGGCCCGCGTCTGGCCGTCGCCCAGCACGATCCACTTCTGCGAGGTGAGGCCTTCCAGGCCGACCGGGCCGCGCGCGTGGAACTTGTCGGTGGAAATCCCGATCTCGGCGCCGAGGCCGTATTCGAAGCCGTCGGCAAAGCGCGTCGAGGCATTGACCATGACCGAGGCCGAATCCACTTCGCGCAGGAAGCGCATCGCGTTCGTGTAGTTCTCGGTGACGATGGTCTCGGTGTGCGCCGAGGAATACTTGTTGATGTGCTCCATGGCTTCATCGACATCGGCGACGATCTTGACCGAGATGATCGCGGCCAGGTACTCGGCGTACCAGTCTTCCTCGGTCGCGGCGATGGCCTGCGGCACCAGCTTGCGGGTTTCCTCGCAGCCGCGGATCTCGACGCCGCGGCGGGTGAGCATGGCGCAAAGAGTTGGCGCTAGCGACACGGCGATCGGGCGCGCGATCAGCAGCGACTCGGCGGTGTTGCAGGTGCCCAGGCGTTGTGTCTTGGAGTTTTCGAGAATGCGCAGCGCCTTGTCGGGGTCGGCGGCCGCATCGACATAGACATGGCAATTGCCGTCGAGGTGCTTGATCACGGGTACCCGCGCTTCCTTCGAGATGCGTTCGATGAGGCCCTTGCCGCCGCGCGGCACGATCACATCGACATACTCGGGCATCGCCACCAGGTGGCCGACGGCCTCGCGGTCGGTGGTGTCGATGACCTGCACCGCCGTTTCGGGCAGGCCCGCCGCTGTGAGCCCGGCGCGCACGCAGGCGGCGATCGCCTGATTGGCGCGCAGGGCTTCCTTGCCGCCGCGCAGGATCGCCGCATTGCCGGATTTCAGGCACAGCGCCGCGGCGTCGGCCGTGACGTTGGGCCGCGCCTCGTAGATGATGCCGACCACGCCCAGCGGCACGCGCATCTTGCCGACCTGGATGCCGGAGGGGCGGCGCTTCATGTCGCTGATTTCGCCGATCGGATCGGGCAGGGCGGCGACTTGTTCGAGTCCCTGCGCCATGGCTTCGATGCTCTTGTCGGTCAAGGTCAGGCGATCGATCATTGCCGCGTCGAGGCCGTTGGCTTTTGCTTCGGCGACGTCGGCGGCATTGGCCGCGAGCAGCTCGGCGCGGCGCTCGCGAATCGCCGCCGCCATGGCCAGCAGCGCCGCGTTCTTGGCCGCCGTCGAGGCGCGCGCCGTGGCGCGAGAGGCCTCGCGCGCGGCGCGGCCGACCTGCTGCATGTAGTTTTTCACATCCATCACCGTGTCCTAGCTTGCGTCAGGCGCAGCGCCAGTTGCAGAAACTCGTCCCACACATCGCCGCGCGCGAGGCCCTTGATCATGCGGTCAATTTTTGCCGCTTGCAATAGGGCTGGCCGCGCGGAGCTCGAGCGCGCCTCGGTGGCCAGCGCCCAGAGCACCAGCGGCGGCGCCGCGTCCTCGCCCTTGAGGCCTTCCAGCGTGCGCGCGGCACGCACCGTGTCGCGCGCCTTGAGTGCATCTCGCAGGTCCGAGACATCGTAGCGGGCGACGTTCATCACGGCGCCTTCGATCTGTTGCAGCGCGATCTCGCCGGGCGGATAGAGCAGGCCGAGCTTCTGTATCTCCTGATGCGCCGCGAGCAGGTTGCCTTCGACGTGGGCGGCGATGAATTCCAGCGCGGCGCGCGGCGCGCTCTGCTGCTGGCGCGCCAGGCGCTCGGCGATCCATTGCGGCAGGCGTGCCGGCGGCGGCGCGTTGCATTCGATGGCCACGCCGGCATTCGACAGCGCCGTGACCCAGGCCGCCTTCTTCGCCTGCCAGTCGAGCTCGGGCAGGGTGATCAGGGTGACGATGCCGGGGCCCAGCGTAGTGATATAGCGTTGCAGCGCCTCGCTGCCTTCGCGTCCCGGCTTGCCCGAGGGGATGCGCAGGTCGACCAGCTTGGAGCCGCCGAACAGCGACATGTTGCCTGCCGCCATGAACAGCGCGTCCCACTTGAAGCTGGTGCCGACGATGATCACCTCGCGTTCCTCGAAGCCCTGGCGGCGTGCGGCGGCGCGGATCGCGTCGGCGGCCTCGATCACCAGCAGTGGCTCGTCGCCGTGCAGCAGGTAGAGCGGCGCCAGCGGCTTATCCAACTGCGCGAGATGCGCCGCGAGCTGTTCGGGCCGCAACTGCATGAGGCTGCTACTCGGTCTTGACCGGCTGCAGCTTGGCCGCCGCCAGCCGGCGCATCAACTGCTGCACCAGATCGTTCTGGATGTCGCGCCAGAGCAGCAACTCTTCCGACTCCTTGGACAACACCAGGTCATCGCTGAAGGTGATTTCGCGGCGCAAGGTGATGGTGCTCGGCGCGATGTATTCGGTCGGACCGGCGACGGGCGGCGCGTCCGAGTACTTGACCGGCGGCGCGTTCGATGGCGACGCAGCCGTGGCGACATTGGCATGGACCTTGAAGGCGAAGCTGCGCACCAGTTGGAATTCGCGGGCGCGGCCGGAAGCGCTGAGCGAGAGGATGTTTTTCTGCACGGTGTCGCCGAGCACGGTGAGCACGGCCTCGGCTTCCCTGACGTCATTGACCACACGGGTGCCCGGCGACGAGGCCTCGATGTTGCGCTTGAGCTGGGCATGGAACTCGGAAGTCGGGTCGAGCGAGAGCGCGATGGTCGCGAACGGCAGTTTGGGGCCGGGCAGTGCCGCGCTGCCGCGCAGCTTGAAGCCGCAGGCGGCCAGCAGGCTGATCAGCAGCAGGATGACAGACAGTTTTGCGGCGCGCATCGCCATGCCTCCCGCAGGGCCGCCCCAAGGGAAGGCATGTGCCCCCTTGGGGGGCAGCGAACGACTGTGAGCGTGGGGGCTCATAATTTCTCCTCAGGGCGGAACTCAGACGACTATATTGACCAGGCGGCCGGGCACCACGACGACTTTCTTCGCCGGCTTGCCTTCCATGAATTTCTGCGCGGCTTCCGTGGCCAGCGCGGCGGCTTCGATCACCGTCTTGTCAGCGCCAACTTTGATGCGGATGCTGCCGCGATGCTTGCCGTTGACCTGCAACACCAGTTCTTCCTCGTCCTGCACCAGGGCTTCCGCCAGCGGCTCGGGCCAGGCGGCGGCGAGGATGTCGGCGCCGAAACCCAGTTCGATCCACAGCGTGTGGCAGATATGCGGCGTGATCGGCGAGAGTATGCGCAGCAGGATACCGAAGCACTCGGCGAGCACGGCTTCGCGGCCGTCGCCTGCGTTCGGCACACTGGCGGCTTTTTCCAGGCTGTTGAGCATTTTCATCGCCGCCGAGGCGACGGTGTTGAACTGGAACTTGCCGAGGTCGTAGTTGGCCTGCTTCAACAGCAAATGGATTTCGCGGCGCACCGCGGCGAGCGGCTCGGGCAGCTTGGCCGGCAGCGCGGCGTGCGCGGTGATCGCCGGCTGCTCCGCGTGACCGAAGGCCCAGACGCGGCGCAGGAAGCGGTAGGCGCCCTCGACGCCCGAATCCGACCATTCCAGGGTCTGTTCCGGCGGGCTGGCGAACATCATGAAAAAGCGCGCCGTGTCGGCGCCGAACTCGTCGATCAGCGCCTGCGGGTCGACGCCATTGCGTTTCGACTTGGACATGGTGCCGACGCCGCCGTAATCGACCGGCTGGCCGTCGGCCTTCGACGTCGCGCCGATCACGTGGCCGCCTTCGTCGCGCTTGAGGTCGACTTCCTCGGGCGCGAAATACTCGATGCCGCCTTTCTCGCCGCGGCGCGAGAAGATGTGGTTGAGCACCATGCCCTGGGTCAGCAGGTTGGCGAAGGGCTCGTCGTAGCTGACCAGGCCGAGATCGCGCATGACCTTGGTCCAGAAACGCGAATAGAGCAGGTGCAGGATCGCGTGTTCGATGCCGCCGATGTACTGGTCGGCCGGCATCCAGTGGTTGGTTCCGGCATCGACCATCGACGAATTCGCCGCACGCGTCGCCGGATCGACGCAGTAGCGCGCGTAGTACCAGCTCGAATCGACGAAGGTGTCCATGGTGTCGGTTTCGCGCTTGGCCGGCTTGCCGCAGTTGGGGCAGGCGCAGTCGACGAAATCGGCGCGCTTCACCAGCGGATTGCCCGAGCCGTCGGGCACGCAGTCTTCGGGCAGCTTGACCGGCAGTTGCTCGTCGGGCACCGGCACCGTGCCGCAAGTTTCACAGTGGATCAGCGGTATCGGGCAGCCCCAGTAGCGCTGGCGCGAAACGCCCCAGTCGCGCAGGCGGTATTGCACCTGGGTGGCGCCGAGACCTTTGGCGCTCAGGTCGGCGGCAATCGCCGCGGTGGCCGCTTCGAGACCCAGCCCGTCGTACTTGCCTGAATTGACGCACTTGCCGCGTTGCTTGTCGGCATACCACTCCTGCCAACCGGCCAGCGAGAACGTCTCACCCTCTACCGCGATGACCTGCTTGATCGCCAGGTCGTATTTCTTGGCGAATTCGAAATCGCGTTCGTCGTGCGCCGGCACCGCCATCACGGCGCCTTCGCCATAGCTCATCAGCACGTAGTTGCCGACCCAGACTTCGACCTTCTCTCCGGTCAGCGGGTGGTCGACGAAAATGCCGGTCGGCATGCCCTTCTTTTCCATGGTCGCCATGTCGGCTTCCATGACCGAGCCGTGCTTGCACTCGTCGATGAATGCGGCCAGTTGCGGGTTGGTCTTCGCGGCGTGGGTCGCCAGCGGATGCTCGGCGGCGACGGCGCAGAAGGTGACACCCATGATGGTGTCGGCGCGGGTGGTGAACACCCAGAGCAATCCTTTTTGAGCGCCGTCGGCGCTCTGTCCGTTCCACTCTCCCCTCTGTGGGAGAGGGGCTAGGGGAGAGGGGAGTGTGTATGGAAACGCGAAGCGCACGCCGGTGCTCTTGCCGATCCAGTTGGCCTGCATGGTCTTGACCCGCTCGGGCCAGCCCGGCAGCGTGTCGAGCGCGGACAGCAGCTCGTCGGCATACTGGGTGATGGCCAGGTAGTAGCCGGGGATTTCGCGCTTCTCGACCACCGCGCCGGTGCGCCAGCCGCGGCCTTCGATGACCTGTTCGTTGGCGAGCACGGTCTGGTCCACCGGGTCCCAGTTCACCACCTGGGTCTTCTTGTAGGCGATGCCCTTTTCCAGCATGCGCAGGAACAGCCACTGGTTCCACTTGTAGTACTCGGGCGCGCAGGTCGCCAGCTCGCGCTCCCAGTCCAGCGCAAAGCCCAGGCTTTGCAACTGCTTCTTCATGTAGGCGATGTTGTCCCAGGTCCACTTCGCCGGCGGCACCTTGTTCTGCATCGCGGCGTTCTCCGCCGGCAGGCCGAAGGCGTCCCAGCCCATGGGCTGCAGCACGTTGTAGCCCTGCATGCGGTGGTAGCGGGAGAGCACATCGCCGATGGTATAGTTTCGCACATGCCCCATGTGCAGCTTGCCGGACGGATAGGGGAACATCGACAGGCAGTAGTACTTCGGCCGGGAGTTTGTCAAATCCGCGGTCGCGGCGGCGCGGAAGCTCTGGGAGGTGTTCCAGTAGGCCTGCGCGGCCTGCTCGATTTCGGTCGGAAGATATTTTTCCTGCATGGCCGGGGCGTCTTTTTTGAGTGCTGGCAAAGGGCGGAATTATACCCGCCACCTCTGATCGAAAGGATTCGCATGTCCCCTTTGAGCCGGGTTTTCGCAGTGGTCGCCGTTCTTGTTCCGCTGCTTCCCGCCCCGGTGCTGGCTGCCGCCGCAGCGACCGTGGAGGCCGTGCAGGCGCCCGCCTGGAGAGACCGAAACGGCTTCACGGTGCCGCTGGCGGCCGGCATGGAACTCAGGAGCGGCGATGTGCTGCGCACCGGCCCCGGTGCACGCGCCTACGTCATGCTGGCCGAAGGCAGCCGGGTCAAGCTCGGCGAAGGCGCGCAACTCGGCATTCATACGCGCAGCCTGCGGCCCGAGAAATTCTTTCGCGGCGCACTCGACATCCTGACCGGGCCTTTCCGCTTCACCACGGCCCGGCTGAAGAGAACGCTGCCGCGCGAGCTGGCGATCCGCGTCGGCACGGCCACCATCGGCATCCGCGGCACCGACCTGTGGGGCCGGGCGGACCAGGACGGCGACCTGGTGGCCCTGCTCGAAGGCCGCATCGAAATCACGCGCGCCGGGCAGACCACCGAACTGGCGCAGCCCCTGACCTATTACGACGCGCCGCGCGGCCAAGACGCCACGGTCAAGGTGCTCGACCCCGAAGTTTTCAAGAAACTGGCGCGGCAAACGGAAATCCTCGCCGGCGACGGCGCGTCGCGCTCGGGCGGCAAATGGCGTGTGCTGGCGGCTGCGGCGGCCAGCGAGGAGGCCGCGCTGGAACTCTACGACCGGGTGCGCGATGCGGGCTTTGCCGCGCGCGTGCAGCCGCGTACGGCGGAGGGCGGGGGCTGGCGTTACGAAGTGCTGCTGGCCGGCTTTGCCGGCGCCGATGAAGCGGCCGTCGCAGCCGCCCGGCTGAGGGCCGCGACCGGCCTCAAACCGAGCGTGGTGCGTTAGCAGCGTTCGTTTGTGCGGCCGATCCGATCAGCCGCCAGCCGCGCGCCGTCAGCGCCGCGCCTTCCTGCGTCACTTGCATCGAGAGTGCCCATAAGCGCGCCTGGGCACGAGCCCATGGCCGCCAGCCGAAGGATGCCGCGTCGGCACGCAGGGATTCGGCGGCCACCAGTTCAAGCAGGCGATCGACCGCCTGCTTGAAATAGTCCGACGAACCGGGGGCTGCCCGGCGCTCGGCCCAGCGCTCCGCCTCGCGCCACAGGGCAAGGGATCGGGCTTCGGTGATGCCGGCCTTTTTTGCCAGCCAGGGCAGTAGTTTGGGGGTCTTGGGCTTGGTACTCATGTGATTCTCCTTTGCGGTCCGGCTGTTCCGGCCTTATGAGCCGGGCGAGCCCGCCTTGCATGCAATGTGTTGCATTGCAGCAATGACGATTCTACAGGTTTGATATGGGTGAAACACTCTAAATCAGGGATTTATGATGCATTGCAATATCGACTTGTGCAGAGTGGAAACCTCACGGTTCCGGCGATGGTTAGCGCTTACTGTTGTCCGTCCTGCTCCCGGCCCGTCGATATAATCGACGTCTTACCTGCCGATGGCCGCCATGACCCCTTTGCTCGACAAACTCAACGCGCCGCAACTGGCGGCCGTCACGCTGCCGCCGGCGCATGCCCTGATCCTCGCCGGCGCCGGTTCGGGCAAGACGCGGGTGCTGACGACGCGCATCGCCTGGCTGATTTCGACCGGCCAGGTCTCGCCGCCCGGTGTGCTGGCCGTGACCTTCACCAACAAGGCGGCCAAGGAAATGCAGACGCGCCTGGCCGGCATGCTGCCGATCAACGTCAGGGGCATGTGGATCGGCACCTTCCACGGCCTGTGCAATCGTCTGCTGCGCGCCCATTACCGCGACGCCGGCCTGCCGCAACTGTTCCAGATCCTCGATGCGGCCGACCAGCAGGCCTCGGTCAAGCGCCTGCTGAAGTCGCTCAACATCGACGACGAGAAGTTCCCGCCGCGTGAGCTGTGCCACTTCATCAACGCGCAGAAGGAGCAGGGCTTGCGCGCGGCGGCGGTCGAAGCCTGGGACGACTGGGCAAAGAAGCGCGTCGCGCTCTACGAAGCCTACGAGGCGCAATGCCAGCGCGAAGGCGTGGTCGATTTCGCCGAGCTGCTGCTGCGCTCCTACGAACTGCTGGAGCGTAACGAGCCCTTGCGCCGGCATTACCAGGAGCGCTTCAAGCATGTGCTGGTGGACGAGTTCCAGGATACGAACAAGCTGCAGTACCGCTGGTTGAAGCTGCTCGCCGGCGGCGGCGCCAACCTGTTCTGCGTCGGCGACGACGACCAGAGCATCTATGCCTTCCGCGGCGCCGACGTCGGCAACATGGCCGACTTCGAACGCGAGTTCAAGGTGCAGAACCTGATCCGGCTGGAACAGAACTACCGCTCGCACGGCAACATCCTCGACGCGGCCAACGCGATCATCAAGAACAATCCCTCGCGGCTGGGCAAGAATCTGTGGACCGAGGCCGGCAGCGGCGAGCCGATCCGCATCTACGAATCCTATTCCGACGGCGACGAGGCACGCTGGATCGTCGAGGAGGTCAAGGCCCTGTCGCGCGATGGCCACACACGCGCCGAAATCGCCCTGCTCTACCGCAGCAACGCCCAGTCGCGGGCGCTGGAACATGCGCTGTTCAATGCCGGCCTGCCTTACCGCGTGTATGGCGGCCTGCGCTTCTTCGAGCGCGCCGAAATCAAGCATGCGCTGGCCTACCTGCGCCTGATCGCCAACACCGAGGACGACACGGCCTTCGCCCGCGTGGTGAATTTCCCCGCGCGCGGCATCGGCGCGCGCAGCCTGGAAAGCCTGCAGGACGCGGCCAAGGCCGCCGGCAGCAGCCTGCACGCGGCGATCCCGCAGGTCGCCGGTGCCGGCGGCGCCAAGCTGGCCGCCTTCGCGCAACTCATCGTCAAGCTGCGCGAAGCCGCCGACCTGCCGCTGCCGGAACTGGTCGACCACGTCGTTGAACTCTCCG
>JAXMJU010000228.1:0-4585 GCA_034376265.1 Sulfuritalea sp. | reverse complement strand
TACCTGTCGCTTTTGCGTGCGCGAAGCAGGCATCAATATATGTCTTGTTGTTCACTGACGTTTCTGACGGGCTACATCCAAAGTCTGTGATGCTGACGAATTCACGCAACTTGGACTGACCTGTTCGCGCTACGGCTCCGGCCCCGGCCTGGAGAAACTGCACCGAGTTCGAATCGGCCGGGCTCAGTGAAGACTGAACGAATGCGAGCGCGCTACCGATCACCGGGCTGACCGTGGATACGCGCCAGAGCGTTGCCGATAGCGTGTTGCCATGAATCACGGTCACGAGCGTGCCTTCCAGCGCGTCGTATGCTCCGTCGAAGTCTTTATCGCGCGACCAGTTTCCGGTGTCGGCAACGTAAATCCCGTTTTCGCTTGTGGTGGTCTGGTCCTTGACGAGCACGCGGTCGCCGGACGCCAGAGCAACACCGTCGATCGTCTGCAGCGCGGCCAGCGTGATGTTGCCAGTCGTCGCCACTTGGCATGCGACCTTGATGGCGGCGCTCGAGTTGAGGCCCTGGCGGCGGCTGGTGGATACTGAGGTCATGGTCTGGTGCTCCTGGTCATTGCGCTTCTGGCTCGAGTTCGGCCGCCATCTGTTCGCTGATACTGGTGATATAGGCTACGCGCTTCTCTGGTGGTAAAGCGGACACGGCAGCGACGCGGTGGCTTGCCTGCAGGACCTTTGCGAACACCCGGCGCTTCACGAGGTCCGGCATCGCGTCCCACCCTGGATCGTTTACCACATTGGTTAACACGTCGTGCGCCATCTCCCCGCCGACCTTGGCGAAGGCGTTGCGCTCCTCTGCGGTGAATTCCACATCGCCAATCTTGCCGGTGCCTTTGCCAAGGTGGGTTTTTCTCGGTGTGGCGGCCATGCTGATGTCCAGGCGCGCGGCCTCGAGGCGGACCTTGTCGGTGGACACCGGCTGTTTGCGCACCGGCATGACCACACCTACGCGCTCTTTGGACTCCATCTCAGCGCCCAACCAGTCGCGCCGCGGCAGCAGCTGCTCGCGCATGCCTGGGATCCTGGCTTGGATGGCATCCAGCATGCCGTTGACCTCGCGCACGTAGGGGTCGGCCATGGCAGTGGGTTGCGCGATCACGTTCGGCACCATGCTGCCGGCCAGCTGCTGGAAGAACCTTGGGGCGAAGCGCCCGGGCTCCGACATGGCGTTGATCACGTTGGTGATGCCCTGCAAAAAGGTCTTGTTGGTGATCGAGTTGGCGAACGCCACCGCCACCAACTTCGGAATCTTGTCCTTCTCGTCGTCGGTCATGTAGTCCCAGACGGCGGCCATGTCGGCTGCTGCGATCATCAGCGTGCCAAGCGGCTCGATCCTGGAAATCTCGTACCAGGTGTCGCCAATCAGGACACTGCCCGGTTGCCACACTCCGACCTTGCCGCGGTTCTTGCCGGGGTCGGGGCCGGCGGCGCTGCCGGAGACCATGCCATCGAACGCAAGCGCAACGGTGACCGCCATGATGCTGGTGCCCAGCGCGACCTCTGCCAGGGCTCTGTCACGCTCCACGCCTCCCTTGGCTATGGCCGCCCTCCATTCGCCCACCAGGGGCGCGAAGGGGGTCATCCTGGCGGCCTCCTTCACGATGTTGATCGGCGTCCGGATGAATGGAACGACCCACTGCAGGTGCCACTTATTGACGAAAGATTGCAGCGCAGCGCCCTTTTCGCCAAGCGGCATATTGAAGGTCATCCGAACGGCTGCCGCGTCGGCGGTCGCCTGCATCTCTGGGGTCGGGTTGTCGGTCAGGTATTGCCGGCGCTCGGAGAATTCTCTGGTGGCTGGGTTCAGGCCCTCGTCGAAGGCTTGGCGGATGGCCAGGGTTCTGATCTCGCCGCGCTTGTACATTGTCGATACCAACGCGTCCTCCGCGCCCATCATGCGCAGCGGGATCCTGATGATTTCGCCGGCCCGGCCCGGGATTGCCGTCCGGTAGGCTTCGGTCTTGCCGGTGGGGTCGTCGAGCTTGAACGTAGCCACGGCGATCTTGATGCCGTCCTGTACCCCGCCCATCATGCCCGTGATGCGCGCCAGGGCCTCGCTCATGCTGGCGCGGTCCGATTCCCCCATGCCGGGGCTGGCGCCGCGCGCCATGCCGATCACGGCCGCGAGGGCGTCTATGGGGGGGCGCACGCCTTGGAACGACCAGGTGCCCAGGGTGTTGGTGGTGTGGGTGACCGGGCCACTCAGGATGCTCGCTTTCCAGCCTTCCACGACCATTTCCCACTTCGTGGCCTTGGTGACCTCTTTCGAGAACTTGAACGTGCCCTTGAGGGTGCCGATTTCCTTGTGCAGCTTGGCGATGTCGAGGACGCTCTTGCCTTTGTAGTTGAGCAGGATCTCGTCGAGTTTGGATCTGAGAAAGGCCTGTTCCTCTGCCGGCGTGCGCGCGGCCTGGAACAGTTCCCGGGCCGCCGCCTCTCCGTAGCCGATGGCGTCGAGCATCCTGCCGATCTCGCCGGTGCCCTCGGTGACGTCCTTGAGGGCGTTCAGGGCCCGGGCGACGCCCGCCCTCTCGCCGAGGAATTCAGCCTGGATCATGCGCGCGCGCTCGATCGACCCCATGTACTCCAGCTGCTGGCGCACCGTGGCATCGTGCCCGGCCTCGAGGACCACGTCGCGCAGGCGCGCGCTGTCCTTGGCGGCGCCCACGGCCAGCTTCTTCAGGATGCCCAGCTTGACGTCCGGGCCGGCCGCGTTCGGATCCCGCAGCGAAAGCAGACGGAGGGTGTCCTCGGAGCCTCCCAGGATGTCGTTCACGTACTTTGCCTGCTCGGCGTTGGCCTGCTCCCACGACTTCACGCCAGCGGTACCGCCGCGCTGCTTCTGGATGTTCGCCTGGTCGATCTCGGCCATGCGCTGCATCGCCAGCTTCACATCCATCGGGCTGTTGATGTAGGCGTAGTTGATATGGCTGCTGTCCGGGGCTTCGCCCGGGCCCTTGGGCAGTTCGTCGGCGTAGGGAATCATGCTGGCCTGCTCGGCCGCGAAGCCCGGCTCGATCTTGCGGCCTTCCGGCGCCGCCGGCACGATGCGCTCTGCCGCGGCGGCGCGCGCTTCGGCCACATAGGCGACCGGGACGTTAAGCGCCTTGGCGTCGGCGATCTCCTGGTCGGTCGCCAGCAGGCGGTCGAACATGCCGCGGACCTCTGGGTTGATCTCCACGCCAAGGTTCGCCAGGTTGTCGTAGATCTCCAGCAGCCAGGCCTTGAAGCGCTCGAACACGGCACGCAGGCCGACCGATGGCGCCACGCCCTCGCCCAAGTACCGCTCGCCGGTGCGGGCGAACTGCTCGTGGCTGGCGGTACTGATGTTGCCGTCCTCACCGATGGCGAACTCCCGGCGGATGATCTCCCAGTCGGCTTTAATCTGTGCCGGCGCATCCGAGCGCGCGGCGTCGGCTTTCATCTCCTCAAGCCAGCTGTGCGAAAGCTCGTGCACGATGGTCGACTTGTTGGCGTTGCGGAATGTGGTGATCAGGTTGTCGGCGATCGAGTAACTGCCCAGGTGCTGGTCGCCGCGGTCCTGTGGCTTGTCCTTGTCCTGAAAGAGCACGCGTGCGTCGAGCGCCTTCTTGCCGACGGTAAATTCACCGGGGTTGGTCGGGACGATGGCGGCAAACTCTCCGCCATGCCGGCCGGATGGGTGCAGGAAGGAGATGGCGCCGTATCCCTCGGCCGCGGCCTTTGCCAGTTCGCTCTTGATCACGACGTCCAGGTCGCCACTTTCCATGATCTCGTTCTGCACAGCCTCGTCGACGTTCTTCACCTGGATGCGGCCGTCGCTGGTCGCTTCAAATACGCGCGCAGCGCCTCGCGCTGTTCCTCGGCGCGTGCCCGGGATCTCGCCGCGAGCGAACACAGCAGCCTCTCGCGGGTCGGTCGAGAGGTAGACAATGCCTTTTAGGGCGTCGATCGTTGATTGCGTGCCGTGGTACAGCTTGGCGCCGGGCTCGAATGCCTTGGGGATTTCCTCTGTTCTGGGTTCCTCTTTGGATTGGTAGAGAGTCTTGCTCAAAGGCAGGGGGTCCTCGCCAGCGTAGTACCGCTGGATGTCGGCCATGATGCGCGCCGGCTTGGTCCCGGCCGGATACTCGCGCGAAAAGGCACCTTCGCTCTTGCCGTAGTAGCCATCTCGATATTCACCAAGCCCGCGCTCCAAGTCGATGACCACTTCGCCGTTCTTCGCTTGCGCGAATTGCGCGATTTTTCTGTACTGCTCAGGCGTCGGCTCTTTGGCTAGGTCCATCGTTCCAGCGTTGTGATCCATGCGGATGTTGCCGAGTGCCATGAATTCCTGCATGCCATCGGTTCCGCCGGCCTCGCGGTGGTCGTATGCCCGCGTCCCTGCTTGGCCGCCCTCGCGCTTCCCTGACAGGTCAATAAATGATCCGCTGGGCGTGATGTATCCTGCCTCGTGAATATCGGTCGTCGTGCCAAGGGCGCGGATGCGCTCAAAATCAACGTGGGACGCCTGTTCCTTGGCCATATCAGCCGCGACGCGCGGGGCGTTGGTCGGCAGGACCGGCTCGCCGAACAGGTCGACCTGTTCCTTGGCCA